>CBFDCH010000397.1:0-3530 GCA_965603235.1 uncultured bacterium
GCATAATCGATCTGCTCGGCATTAAGGTCAGTATCCAGCAGCATATCCGAAAATCCGATCACTCCGTTCATAGGTGTGCGGATCTCATGGCTCATGCGGGCCAAAAATTCACTCTTTGACTGGTTGGCCCGCTCGGCAGCCATCTCCGCTTCCTTTATCTTGGAAATATCCGAATCAATGGCAATCAGTTTTTTAACATCTCCCTTCAGGTCCAGGATCGGGGTTAGGGTGGTTTGGGTCCACTTTTTCTGGCCGGAACGGGTAGTGCCTTCCGATTCGTAGGTAATGGTGGTTTTTTCGGTTAAACATCGTTGCACCACGTCCTTGATTTCCGGATTGGCGCTGGCGGTGAGGATATTGTCGCCAAAAGCAGATGTCCACTCAGGCAGTGTATACTGGAACATGCGCGTATACCCTTCATTAAACCACTCATATTTGCCATTGGCATCCATGATGACAACGGCATTATCGGTCTCACTGGCCACAATGGATAATTTTTCCAATTCAGTATTGGCATCAGCCAGCTGGCTGGTCCGCTCTTTAACCAGCGTTTCCAATTCCTCCTTCCTGGCCTTTAATTGCCGCACCCGCAGGCTGTAAATACCGGCTGTAATCAAAAGGATAAAGAGGATCGCCAGTATATAAAACCAGGTGGTTTGCCAGAAGGGGGGCTTAATCTTGATTTTAAGGGAGCGTCCCTCCTCGTTCCAAACCCCGTCACTATTGGAACCCTTGACCTTAAAATTGTATTCTCCCGGGGGTAGACCAGTATAGGAAACAAAGCGCCGGTTGCCAACCTCATTCCACTCGGTTTCAAATCCTTCCATCATATAGGCATATCTATTTTTATCAGGGGAGGCAAAGTGAAGGGCTGCAAATTCAAGGGTTATAACTTTGTCCTTATGCAACAATTCTATCTCTTCTGTTTGAGTTATACTATTCTCAAGGATGGTACGGCCATCCTGTCCCGGTCCAATGGGAACCGGCTTATTAAAAAGTTGAAAACCGGTGATGGCAACCTTGGGCTTATGTGGATTATCAACAATTTTAGCGGGAAAAAAGGAATTGAATCCTTTAACACCGCCAATAAACATTTCACCACTTTTACTCCGGTGAGCGGTGCCGGTATTAAATTCATTGCTTTGCAGCCCATCTTTCATATCATAATTTTTAAATTCCTTTGTGTTGGGATTAAATTTTGACAGCCCATTGTTGGTACAGAACCACAGGAGTTCATTCTCATCCTCCATGATGTCATAGATCACATTATCCGGTAAACCATCCCTGGTGGTCATATAGGTAAAGGTCTTGGTCTGCTGATCGAATCTGGCGATACCATTGTCAGTACCGATCCAGAGAATCCCCGACCTGGCTTCCAGGAGAGCCAGGATAAAGTTGTTGCTGATACTCTTTACATCCTTGGGATCATGGGTATAGTGGGTGAACCGGTCTGTTCGTGGATCATAGTAATCCACTCCCCCGCCAAAACTGCCTATCCACAATCCCCCCCCCTTCCCCTGGATCATACAGAATATGCGGTTGCCGCCGATGGTGCCGGGATCATTGGCATCATGGACGAAATGGCGCCACTGGCCCTTTTTATGATCAAACAGGTCGAGTCCACTTCCGTCAGTCCCTATCCACAGTTTATTGTCCTGGTCAACCATCAGGGAACGGATTCTGTTGTCACTCAGACCCTGGGGCTTCCCAGGATCTGATTGATACCTGATAAATCTGTTTGCCTGGGGAACATATTTATTCACTCCCCCGCCATAGGTTCCAATCCAGAGGGTTTTATCGTGATCCTGAACAATGGAAAAAACCCGGTTATCACTAATGCTATACCTGTTTTTTTCATCTCTCGTAAAATGGGTGAATTTTCTCAGTTTTCGGTTAAACCTGTTTAAACCGCCGCCATCCGTACCAATCCAGATAATTCCCTTATCATCTTCAAATACCTGCCTGATGTTGTTGTGAGAAAGGCTATTGGGATTGTTCTGTTCCGCCTGGTAATGGGCAAACTTTTGGGTTTCACGGTTGTACAGGTTGACCCCACCCGCATAATTGCCAAACCAGATGCCACCCGTACTGTCTTCAAAAACGGATAATACCCGGTTGCTGCCAATGCTGGCCTGATTATCAGGATTGTGCCGGTAATGAAAAAACATCCCGGTATCCCGATCTAAGCGATTCAATCCGCCATCATTGGTACCGACCCAAAGATTGCCCGATTGGTCCTCAAAAACCACATTAACACGATTTTCACTGAGGCTGTTGGCGTTGTTGGGATTGTTCTTATAATGGACAAATTGTTTTTTTGTCCGGTCATAACGGTTCAACCCCCCCTTTTCAGTACCAATCCATAAAATCCCCTGGGCATCCTCGATGATGGACAATACAAGGTTGTCACTCAGGCTATTGGCTTTACCGGGAATGGTGTTGAAGTGGGTAAAGGTTTTTGATTCTTTGTCAAATTTAACAAAACCACCCCCATAGGTGCCCAGCCACAAAAATCCCTGTTTATCCTCAACAATACTGCGGATGGCGTCATTATTTAACCCATTGCTTCCTGACATAAACCGGGTAAATGTATTTTTAGACCGGTCATACCTGTTCAATCCCCTGTCAGTGCCAATCCAGAGAATACCTGTACTGTCCTCAAAAACCACCTTCACCTTGTTGTTACTTAAGCTGCCGGCTTCATCCCCATTGTGGAGATATCGGACAAAAGTATTTTTTTTCGGATCATAGCGGTTCAGGCCATTTTCGGTGCCCACCCACAAGTACCCCAACTTGTCGAAGGTCAGCGAAAAAATCCAGCTATGAGATAAACTGGTCAGATCTCCGGGAATGGGCTGGTAGATGACAAAATTGTAGCCGTCATAACGATTGAGTCCCGCCTCAGTACCGATCCATATAAAACCCTTGCCATCCTCGACAACACTGAATCCGGAGCTCTGTGAGAGCCCTTCCTCAATGGAGATATTTCGAAAACGGATGGCTTCCCCCTGAGCATGTAAATACTGACTCCCACTCAAACCCAGAAGAATAATTATGACTAGAAACAACTTGTCAAAATGTCTTTTTTTCATAACCTGACCTCTTTTCGGTAAATTAAATCGGCATGAAGCTGCCTAAACGAAGGCTATAAATAATATTAGTATAGGATTGGTTGTTTTTCAACAATAGCCTGGTTATACTATGTGGAAGAGAGACAAAGCATTTTTTTGATAAATTAAGGGATTCTCAAATTTTGAGATTACATGAAAATTTTCGTGAGGGTGTGGATAAATTGTCTTCCGCGGTTTCGGCCGGAAATTTCTTAAAAAAAATGTAGACAAAACAGGCCAAAATACACTAATAAATTAATAGTTTTTGAAAAAAGCAAGCGGAGATACAGATGGATGTATTGGATCTATTCAAATACTACGAAAAAATTGAGGATTTTGTATCCGGAGATATCATTTTTCAGGAGGGGCAGCCGGGAGATGCCATGTACCTGGTGTTAAAGGGTTTGATAAACATCCAGG
>CBFDCH010000398.1:0-3520 GCA_965603235.1 uncultured bacterium
ATAGCAAACGCTTTCACTCCCATAAATGCGTTCATATTATGGGTGGCCAGGTCATATGGCCTGAGGGGAGAGCCGTCCTTACCCCGGGTCCATTTGTTGTCCGGATAAAAAGTGCGCCCCAGCAAATTCATAATTAAGCCCATTTTGGGTTGGGCTGTGGAAATGATAAAGGTGTCTTTGGGGAAGGTGGTGTAACCCAGCGAAAATGCCTCTTTGGCCTGCATGATTTCAATTCCGGATTGCAGGAGGGTGTTGATCATTTTCACGGCGGTCAGATAGTCGTGTTGATCTGGTGGTATGACAAACGCCTTGGTTTTTCCGGTTGCCCCCCGTTCTGTTTGGTTTTTGGCCTTTAAGTAGGCATTCCAGAGAACGGTTTTTTTGTTACGCGCTGCCAGGTCCAATAAGGCCCAGGCAGAAATCTTTTTTTGTTCCACAATATCCCGCAACCGCCACCAGCCGCCGGGCCAGGGGCTGGGGAAAGTGGATTGGGCCTCATATTTGGGGAATTGACGGGCGCCGCCCCGTAATTGCTCAGGGTGGATGTATAGGGGAGAGGCGGTTTTAGCACTGGCCGATTCGGTTAACATACCGGCAATGTTGTGAAACGGAGTGATCCAGTGCCAGCCAAAATGACCCCATCCGGGGAATTGAGCAGCATTGAGGATCCCCTTTTTCCCTTTCTCTTCCAGTTTGTATGCGATATGAGCGCCGTACCAGCTATGTTCCCGCCAAATCAGGGGGTCAGCATAGGGGCGAATGGGATCGCAATAAGGGGGAATGTAAAACCGGGCGCCGTAACTGCCCATGTGGTGGTGATCGATATAGGCCTGGGGAACCCAGTCCCGGTACATGATTTTTGCCGCATACACCGATTCAATCATATTGAGGTAATCTCCGTCCCGGTTGTTATCATGGCCCACGTATTTGTGATACAACCACGGCAGGCTGGCT
This sequence comes from uncultured bacterium, assembly GCA_965603235.1. Lineage (GTDB taxonomy): Bacteria > Acidobacteriota > Aminicenantia > UBA2199 > UBA2199 > CBFDCH01. The sequence continues at coordinate 955 of CBFDCH010000398.1, forward strand.
CCTTCGTACTTGGTACCAAGGGTTTTATAGTAAAAATCAGTCACCATGATCTGGCCATCCGGATTAAAACAGGGGATCATACAGAATATGACGTTGTCTAAAATCCGCTGAGTCTCATCGTCCTTCCGGGTGATCAGATCATAAGTTAGCTCCGGGGTCATCTGGGTCCCGCCGATTTCAGTGGCATGGAGGCTCATGGATTGACAGATAACTGCTTTGCCTTTATGCATCAGTTTTTTAATTTCTCCCTCTGCCACTCCCCGGGGGTCGCTGATCAAAGCATTCACTTTTTGCAGCCGGTCCAGGTTGGCCAGGTTGTCCGCGCAGGAGATGATTACCAATAAAAATGGATGGCCCATGGTGGATGGCCCCATATTTATTACTTTTAGTTTTTTGCTCTCTTTTTCCAATAATTGGAAATATTTGACGATTTTGTCCCAGCGGGCAATTTTTTTATCACTTCCCATCTGGAAGCCGAAATATGCTTCAGGGGAGGTGACTTTTCCTTGAGCCGCAAGTGTCAGCGGCACACTCATCATCAGAAGAAGGATGAGTATAAAAGTATAAAATTTGGCAGAAAATGTGACTTTTTGGATCATTGGGCACTCCTATTGGATTTAAATTTATAAAAAGTTATTGGTTTCTTATGGGAGGTAGAAGGTAATGAAAGCTGTTTTTCCATAAGAAGAAAATATAGAACAAATCGGGTTAGGAATCAACACCTGGCGGGAATAAACGGTATTTTTTATCCCTCCTGCTGCCTGGTTTTGCCGGCAACAATCACTAAAATTGCCAGAAGAATGGCTAATATGGCTATTAGGATAAAAACCTCTGTTTTAATGGTTGTCCAATCCCCGCCCCCGCGGGTGATCTTGATTAATGGATTTATTACGTAGTAGGTAGGAAATAGCTTACCGATCCAATTTGGTATTCCGGGGAAGATGTGTACAATCCCCGGCGTGTAAATGAAAATCCCCAATCCCTGGATTGCCGAATAAACAGACGATATGTCTTTTACAAATGCACCCAGTATCAGACCGAAGCAAGTGGCCATAATAGCACCCAGGAATAACAACATTATGGTTAGCCCAAGCTGGCTGTTGAATGACTGATTCAGAATCAGTATAAGCACACCCATAACCATACTGATTATGATTCCCACCGCTCCCTTGGCCATAAAAATGTCTGTCTGGGTAACCGGAGTGGTAACCACCGCACCCAGGGTTCTCTTTTCCTTTTCCGCCACCAAAGATGTTGAGGGGATGGCAAAACCGCTGATAAAAATGGCCATCAATACAATGGCGGGGATATAGCGGTCTTTTGTGGAAATATTGCTCTTTTCTCCCACTGGAATCAGATTAATGTCAATCAGGGTCTTTTTTCCGGAAAAGTCCCTGATTTGGTGCATGATTGCAGAGCTCACCATTGCCCGGTTTTTTAAGAGGCTCTCCCCCCATATGTAGACCATCAGAGTGGTTAGGCCCCCCTTTTTTATCAATGTATCAAAATGTTTCGGGAAAATAATACCCACATCCCTTGATCCGTATCTTACCGCCGCCTTCAATTCCCCTGGTGACGGAAAAGCCTTCAAATTGATGGCATCCAGATGAGTTAATGATTCCACAATGGCTGAACTCCCTCGATCCAGGATGCCCAGCTTCGGTTTGCTGGAAGTAATGGAGCCGAATATTAGGTGAACCAATAATGTACCAACCAAAGGCGCCACCAGAGCATATATAAAAAAGTAACTTTTTGCCCCATGGGTCAATTCTTTCTTTAAAAGAACACCAATTCTTCCTAAGTGCATTTGACCTTCCTCTGTATGGTCGTTATGCCCAGGGAGACAAAAAAGAGGCTGGATAGAGCAAGAAACAACAAGCTGTTTAAATTGCCACCCCAGCCCGCATTAAAATTGACTGTTCTATTGAGAATATCAACAAAAAAATAGGAGGGTATGGCTTTAATCCATACGGATATCTGACCGGGGAACATAATGGTAAAAGCCGGGATAAGGAAAACAATGATTAGCAGGGTTCCCCATGCCACAACCGCCATCATATCTTTGGAAATGGAGGCAATAAATAGGGCCAGCCCAATGGCCATTATTGAACCGAGCAGCAGCACGGTGACAATAAGAAATAGATGCTGACCGAGGCTGCCAGTGATTGCCATGATTAATAGAGCCTGCGAAAATGCCAGGATAAGTCCTGTAAGACCTTTGCTAATAAAAAAATCAGTCACCTTCAGGGGAGTAACGGACAACGCTTGATATGTTCCCCGTTCCAACTCCAAGGTGATAAAATTTGCCAATCCCAATGTACCTGTTACAATCAGCATCAAAATAAGCAGGGGAATCATCCGTTCCCTGAGAGGGATTTGCCGTCCCCCCAAATCAGCACCCAACACTTCCTCGCTATGGGTGATATGTAATTGATTGCCGCTGATTTCATTGAGGATTTCTCCCACCAGAATGTTGTACAAATCCTTTATTTCATCGGGAAGATCTGATGGTATGTAAACCTTTACTTCTGTTCTTTTATCTGCATTGAACGATTTCTGAATATCC
>CBFDCH010000399.1:0-3496 GCA_965603235.1 uncultured bacterium
GCTTTTTGGCCTCTTCCTCAGTGGGATTGGAGATGAAAGCGCCCCACCGTCCATCATAAGAAAAGGCCATTTCACCTGAGCCTCCGTAACGTGGGGCCTGGCCCATCTCAAACTTGTATTCCTTTTTTGCCTGTGTTTGCCGGAATATAACTTTACTCTCCCCTTTATTGGGCGTGACCCGGTAAGCCAGCCACTGGCCGTCAACAGACAAAATCCGGTTACGGATACTTGTCCAATCCAGGCTATCCTGCAAGCTAATGGGTTTTAGTTTTGCAGTCGCGGATTTATCTCCGCTAATCTGCCCAAAGGGTATTAAAATCAAAATCAACACAAAAACAATGACACTTAATCTTGATGATTTCATAGAAGAACCTCCTGATATTTCACGGGCTTTTGATAAAGAAAATTAGATATAGCACACCTCTTTATCAAATGCAAACGGGCGATGTTTATGGTTTTTTTACATTTCGATAATTAATGAAGATGGTGGTAAGGATAAGGATTTCTCCAATGATAAAGAGGAGCCAGTCGTAAGAGATAGGCACATAGTTAGCCATGATGTTTTGGAATATTTGCCCACCAGGCCCTCACGAAACATGATGCCGATAAAGTCCTTCATAAAAGAGATCAAAATTATAAGCGTCCCGCCAATCACCAAAACCAGCTCAGTGCGGTGTACCCGGATTTGGCATCCCCTCTCCTGAGCTCCGATAATAATCACTGCCATCAGCATCATGGTTAAGGAACAGATCACCGGTGCCAGCACTGGTGACATCCACGGCAGGGGAATTAGAAAGAGGATGTCCCAGGTAAATAAAGAGGCCGGCCAGTTTAAAAATATTTTCAGTCCCACATAGTAGAGGATATCCCAGATGGCAAAAGAATAGATAAAACAGGCAAACCGCTGCCAGCGGTTTTTCCCGACCAGCCAGGCGATCACCACCAGCATGATAATGGTGCAAGCCTCGCGCACAATCTCCAGCATCAGTAACTCTCCAGGCATGCTTTTAAGAGGAAATGAGAACCCTTCAGGATAGTAGAGTTTGCGCAGGTACACCACAATAATGGCCTCCATCAGGCCCATGGATATGCTGAATACGGCCAAAAGGATAAATTTTTTCGCCGCTTTTTTGACAGCCATCAAATCTCCACCTTCAAGGATTATCTAATTTATTCAACGCCGGCATGTAGCGGGGGGAATGCATCCAGGAATTCTCTGGCTTTTGCCAGGTCCTTCTCATCCACCATAATCTGGATGGCATGATTGCCAATACCACCAAAGGGACCGGCCAGCATCTGGGAATCATCGATAAAACAAACAATTCCCTGATTCTGCAGAATATCCCGAGCCTGTCTGGCAATCCATTGTTCATCGCAGCCAGCCACCATGACCAGGGGGCCTTTGTTCATATCAAGATCCTCATTAACATCCTTGGCGGCAGTGGTTTCAATTTCAGCTTCCTTATATCCTCTGCCACGCAATACGGTACGGATTAATTCCAATGCCTCCGGCAAAAACTCATCCTCTTGATTGTGAATAAAATCGAGCAGCACCTCATCGGGCAGCTCCTCATATTTCTTCTGTAGTTCCTGTAAGTCTTCTCCTCTCATAATACCGACAATTATACCCCTTCCCCCCCTTCCTGACAACCATCCAATAAAACAGGGCTCAAATTTTTATTGTTGACAAAATAAATTTGGCGCCTGTCCCCTTTTTTTTCCAGTATGAGCTTAAATTAACGGTTGCGAGCCGATAAAATTTTCCACATTGTTTCAATGTTTTTTTTATGAATATTCTTCCCCCCCCATTCGTGTTTGATCTTCATGAATTTAGGAAATATTTTATTTAAGGAATACATCTCCTGAACTTGCCGAAGGGTCAACCCTGTTTTTTGAGCAGCTGCGATTTTATCCTTTAGAAGCACAATATAGTCACGCCTGTCCTTCCATTCTTCGATGGTCATGTCATCGCCTGTATGACCGGAAATTAATTGATTAACCTTAGGATATAATTTTAAAACAGCATTCATGTTGGTTATCAGCAATGATACTTCTAAATCCAAATTTTCCCCCAAGTTAGGGATCCTCCGAGAAGAAAATGCATCACCCATCATTAAAAGCTTCTCCTCAGGAACATAAATTATAATATCCGTATTCGAATGGATGTTGCCTAAGTAGCTTAGTTGGGCTGTTATATCACCGAGATTTAATGTCAATCGTTCATTGAAAATGATATCTAAAGGAGTAACAATAAATCCCTTCTTAAAATCTTTAGCAGTTGACAGTAAATATTGAATCGTTCCTGGAATATCTCTGGCCTCCGTGGATTTGGGATCAAGACCTTTAAGCTTCTTTTTAAAACTATCAGCTATTTGCTTATAACGTTTTTCATTGGCACTAAAATCCTTGTCCTCATTTTTTCTAAACCCTTCAATGCACCGTTCGTGCGCGATGGTTTTAATGTCAGCAAAAGCACTATTGCCACCGGAGTGATCATAATGGTAGTGTGTGTTAATTACATAAATAAAATCCTTCCGCCCAAATTCCTCGACAATACACTGTCTTATCTCTTTTCCACAGCTTGGTCCACGATTGGTATCTATCACCACAAGCCCCTTTTCTGAGGACAAAGCAATGGTTTGTAAAAATCCAATACTCAATACCATTACCCTATCACTGATTTTACGGATTTTGATCGGCATCTTAACAGGCTTTTGAGCTCCTGGCATCAGATTAAAAGTTATCAGTAAAAGAAATACCACAACGATTTTTTTCATTTTTCCATCCATATTTTTACATTTTTCTGTCCACATATATTCTTTAAATTTTCCCTTTATAACTTCTATAGATTACTCTTATCCAGTAATCTGTATTGAGTTCGGGGATAAATGTATTGTAGGATTCATAATCTTTGAGCAATTTTTCTTTCTGCATGCCCTCAACACTTTTTCCTGCCTTCATCCCTTTTTTTACAATTTCTATTGTGGAAAGAAGCATTTTTTGATAATCCCTAAGCTCTTTCATGGTTAGATCACGGCCGTGACCACCTATAAATTTTGTGTCTGCAGGAAATATGTCAATTACCTTGTCAAGGATCTCTAAGTATTCTAAAACCTTTGCACCTCTTGTTAAAGACGGAAAGGATTGAGATATCAAGAGATCACCCATATGTAGGAGTCCTGAATCCAGAATGTGGATCATCAAGTCTTCATTAGTATGAGCTCCGGGAGAAGGGATAATTCGGATCTCGTGGTTATTAAAATACATTGTATAATAAGTTGCAAAAGTTTTATTGGATTTGCCTTTAAGCGAGCTCTTACCTTTCTTAAGAACCCCTTCTGAAACCATTTGCTTCAGGTTGGCGTAGTCTATGATTTTTACTTTATCGCCTGCTATAGTATTTCCCCCGATGTGGTCCATATGTTGATGGGTATTGATTATATATTTTATTTTCCTTTTGACTAATTTTTTTATTGTGGATTTCAATTTTTTGGTT
>CBFDCH010000400.1:0-3468 GCA_965603235.1 uncultured bacterium
AGGCGATAATGGGCATTATGCTTTTTAACGGCCTCCTCCCAGATCCTGGCAGTCTGATCATCTACTTTTACTCCCCATCCAGGCCGATCTGCTTCGCGGTACCATTCAACATCCACGCCAAAACCGATCACGGAAGGGTGATGTTTATAACGATTTAATACCAGGTTAATTAAAGCTGTTACATCAGCGTGAGCCGGTTCCACCTGCAGAAAAACCTGAATCCCTTTTTGGTCAAAATAATTGAGAAAAGGTTCATGTTTGTCATGCGCGGAAAAGGCCACATTAATGGCGCTGTTCCCCGCTGAGGGAAACTCGAGCCGGCATGACCGCTTGCCTTTCGGATCAATGGTCCCCACAATCCAGATAGCGCAGGGAGTGGAATGGTAAAATTGGTTGTTTATAAGAGTCATTGCCTGCTGCCAGTTTTCGGGTGTTGGAAAGGGTTTAATACCATAGTGGGAGGAGCGAGCTCCGGCGAATTTAACATTGGGAACCGGCCTGGAAAACTCATAATCATGTTTTTTCCTTAAGGCCACACACGCACTGGAAACCGCAATTATTAAAGAGATGATTAATGATAAATTTTTTTTCATATTTCCTTAATTGAGTGTTGCCGGTAAAAATGAGAGCCGATTTTAGGGATCATTTTTTTACCTGCTCCTGCAGTCCCTTAATCAGTTCATCCAAAGATTTCAGTTTTCCCTCATCTTTGGTATTGGCCCTGGCTTTGGTCAGGTATTGCAGGGCTTTGTCATAATCGGCAAGCTGGATTGAACATACGCCGGCCATTTCCAGGATATCTGCATCCAGTGGACGTAGTTTCAAAGATTTTTCAAAAAAGGGCAGCGCTTCCTTGGCATTGTTTTTTTGATACCAGATCAGGCCGGAGTTATACAGGCTCACCAGGTTGGCCTCATCCAATTCCAGTGCCTTCTTGTAACTGGCCTGCGCTTCATCAAGCTTGTCCTGCCTCTGCAAAGAAACACCGAGCTGATAGTGTCCGGCAACAAAGGAAGGCGTAATCTCTGTCACCTTCTGAAAGGCGGCCGTTGCCTCTGACAGCATCTTCTTTTGCAAATAGCATATCCCCAGCAGGTAAAGTGCATTCTCATTATCCGGCTTACCGCTTAACACCTTCTTCAGAATGGGTAAGGCAGAGTCGATTTTTTTCTCCTGTATGAGAGTTTTGGCCTGTTTTAGATCAGCCTGCAGTTTTTTAACGGTTTCTATCTGTTGTAGCTTTTCCTGACTCACCATAACAATGGTTTTCATGTCCACCTTTTGTATCCTCTCCTGCTTGGCCATGAATTTCCACTCATTGGTCCAGGTTTTAAACCCCGCCTTGGTCATGGTCACCTGGTAGTGTCCATGAGGCAGGCCCACAAAACGAAACTTGCCTTTCTTATTACTTTTAAATGTATAACTGCGGCTGGTGGCCACATCTCTCATCAGGATATCCACACCGGACAGGGGATTTTGCTGGGTATCCACGATTAGGCCGTAGAGATAATATTCCCGCTGCTGGGCCCCAATTGGCAATACTGTAAACATAACCACAATCATGATAAGGGTGATAAAAATCGATGTCTGTTTCACATTACTTCTCCTGTTTTGTTTTTTCCCTGTAGTAGTTGGCTTTTTTGAGGGCTTCCTGCACCCTGGCCGGTTCTTTTTTGCGGTTGTAAATATCAGCCAATAAAAAATATCCCAGCGCTTTAAGCTGGGATTCCTGCGCATATTGCAGGCCTTTGTTGACCAGATCCAGGATGGCGTCAAAATCATTCGATTCATACAGCAGCCCCCGGGCCAGAAAGAGAAAGCCTTTGGCAGATTTGGGATTTATTTTAACGATCTCCCGCATCTGTTGGACATAACCCTGGCGGTCACCCTGCTTTAATAACAATCTTCCCAGGTTAAAACGGGCTGGAATAAAATCTTTATGCAGGGCAATTTCCTGAATATAGGCATCCCGGGCCTGACTGGCCATGCCCAATCCCTCTTTTAACAAGGCCAGATGGTAATGGGCCATGGGAAATTTCGGATTCTGCTCAATAACTTTATTTAGTTTACTTTCCGCTTCCTCATACTTATTTAAACCCAGCAGGCAGATTGCCAGGTTTTGTTGATTCCGGGTCAATTTGGGTTGAATTTCCACAGCTTTCTGCAGGAAAGACAAAGCCTTGCTGTGGTTATTATCCTTCATATACACCTCGCCAATCAACATATGGGCCTGGGTGTTCCGTTCATCAACGCTTAGTGCTTTTTTGGCAATGGCAATGACATCTTCGGTTTTCCCCTCGTCGGCCAGAATATTGCCCAGCATCACCAATGCTTTGATACTGTTGGGATCATCTTTTAAAATATCATCCAACTCCTTTTTGGCCTGCTCCATTTTTTCCAATTTTGTATAGCTGGTGGCCAGCAGCAACTTGGCCTGGGGATTAAAACTCTCCTTCTCCAGGATATCACTCAGAATCCGTGCGCTCTTTTCATAATCCTCCTGATTGATCAGTTCCACCGCTTCCTCAATGGTGGCAAAAATTTCCAGCTTATCCTTGGGGTCGGCCAGGAAGCGCCCTTTTTTGGTGGAAACAGGAGCGCCGATGTAACCCAATGAAGCCAAACGCCTCTGGGTGTTCTCATCCAGATTGGCAGCCTCGGGTGTGGGGGCGCCCTGGCTGGTGCGGTTTATGAATTGATTCAACTCCTCCTTAAATTCCTTTACCATATCGGGATACCTGAAGCGCAGATTTACCTCCTCTTCAGGATCATTGACCAGATCGTAGAGTTCAGGACGCGGGGCATCTATATACTTATACTTCAAGGTTCTCAGGCTTTGCAATGCGCCCCAGCCGTACTGAATATTGGGACTCATTGATTCACTATATGCGAACCGTTCAAATTCCGAGTCGGGATTGTAGAACAGAGGAATCAGAGAGCGGCCCTGATTCTCCTGAGGTATTTGAATTCCTGCCATATGTAAAATAGTGGGATAAATATCAAGAATTCTTACCTGGCTTTTGACCCGGATGCCCGAGATAGCCTGGATTGGTGTGCGAATAATAAGGGGCACACGGATGGCATAATCATAGATAAAATAACCATGTGTCATTTCGCCATGACTGCCCAGGGCTTCGCCATGGTCACCCATGATAATAACAATGGTGTTTTTATCCAGGCCATTGTCTGCCAGCCAGTCAATAATACGGCCCACCTGCTGGTCTGTATAAGCAATTTCGCCGTCATAGAGCCCCTCTCTGCCCCGGTCACGGTAGCGTGACAAAAAGGGTTCCGGAGGGTTGTAAGGGGTATGGGGATCATAGAGATGGACCCAGGAAAAAAAGGGTCGGTCCTTGTGTTGTTCCATCCAGGCCAGGGCATTATCCACAATTTCATTGCCGGGCCTCTGGACCCTACCCAGATCGATCTGTTTATATTTCTTTAAATCAAATTGATCGTCATAGTGGT
>CBFDCH010000401.1:0-3449 GCA_965603235.1 uncultured bacterium
GGAAAAAATTCGTCTGTCTGAGCGAGCGACCTCATAAAATGGGGAGCGAGCGAGTTAGAATTTTTAGATCAACCCATTTTGTGTTCCCCCTAATGGGGGACAACAAACATTGTTGTGGAGTGAAAAGATAAATTCATCCGGTAAGTGGAGACAGGCGGCAAAAAAGGAAAGGGGTGTTGGGTTTCTTCCCGGGGATTACGGGAAGGTCACCAACACCCCTTGATTACCTGTGTATTGAAGTTATTGGGTTCTGATGTTCTGGTTAATTTCCTTTTTGTTTTTGTTTCTGTTTTTGTTATTGTTGCTCCTTAAATTGTATTTTTTTAATGACCATGCGGTGTTCCTTGATCATAATCTCACACTTCTTGAGTTTATCCTTATCCTTCTGGGTCATGGCATCCCCTTTGGACTTTATTTCCTTACATACCATGTACAATTTCTTGATTTCCTGTTCCCGTCCTTGAACTTCTTTCTGGGATTTCTTTGACATTTTCATATGCTTGTACTTTTTGTATTCGGCTTTTTTCTTGATTTCAGTGGCAAGCTTCTGGGCCATGAATTCCAGCTTATGTAATTTCTTTTTCTCTTCATCAGTAAGTTTGCCTTCCTTAATTTTCATTTGGTTGATCTTGGCTTTGTACTTCTGCAAAATTTCCATTGGATCAACCTGATCGCCACCCTTCACCTTTTTCCGCAATTTCACCTGACAATTGTCTGTCCAGCTAACATCATAGGTCCCTGGCTTCAAGACAACGTCGGATACGTAGTAAAATGGATTACCATCCAGCTTTTCTTTTAGATGGTACACCTTTTTACCGCTCTCCTTGTGAATAATGACACACTTAATGAGCCCCTTCACATCAGACTTCACCGCTACTGACAACTGGACTTTTGCCTCAACCTTCAACGCTTTTGTTTTAAGGGCAACCTTTTTCTCAATCCCAACACTTCCATCCCCACCCGTTTCAGACACCAAGCTCGCAGCATTGATGCCAATCCCGGCAAAAACCAAAAATAAACCCAATACACAGGCACCAACCAATCCTTCTGTGGATCTTGTGCCTTTTTGTTGCATTTTTGTTACTCTCCTTATTCGATTAAATAATTTATCCCTCTTACCAATGACGTTCATTGCCAGTAGCGGTTGCTTAATGTGCCAGCCCTGGATATTGGCCAAGGCCTTGGCAAACATTATTGAATCGCCAACCATCCCAACAGCCATATCGTCGCAGCAATTTTCCCTCTCCACCCGGATCCTGGCTGATATCCAGCGCACCCCGGGATGGTAAAAGAAAAATATATCTACAAAATTCTGCAAAATATTTACCAGATAGTCCCGGCGGAGTATATGGGCCAGTTCATGGGCAAAAATGGCTTCCACCTGATCCACCGGCAGACCGGCCAGCAGTCCAACCGGAAATAAGATAACCGGTTTCAGGTGGCCAATGGTCATGGGAGTTGAAATTCGCAGCGTCTCTTTTATCTTTACAAATTTGGACAGGTTCATTCTTTTACTTAGATCGGTCAACCGCTTTTGCCATAAATCTGGAGCCTCAACACAAGGATACTTTTTAATCCTTAAATTGGCTACATAATCCCCAATAAAATGGACAATCAAAATAAAGACTCCCAGTAACCAGAAGCCAACAATCAATGGCATGTGCTGGCTGATAAAACCCTGGACTATTGAAGCCAGGGACGGGTCGCTACCTGCCTGCAACATGGTACTTCCCTGGGCTACCGCCGTGTTTGCAGTCATTGAGGCTGGAACAAAAGAACTGTGGGCCCGCCAAAAAGTCATGGCAGTGGTTCCCAACAGAATGATTAAGGAAAAAATTCCCAGGTTGTAGCGGTGATGAGAATTCTCCTTTTTTGGAAAAGAGGAGAGGAAGAAATAGGCCAGGGCTATCAAAGAACTCTGCCACAGAGAATGAATAATGGTCCAGCCCAGAGCATAAACAAACCGCTGGGAAATAAAATCACTCATTTCAATCATTTTTCCTTTCCTCCAATTGATCCAGATACAAGCGGATTTCTGCCAAATCCTCTTTGGAAGTATCACTGTGACCCAGAGCCTGCATCACCAGGCCTGAAGTGGATCCGGCAAAAGTGGTCTTTAAAAATTTCTCCAAAAGTACCTTCTTGGTTTCATTTTCCTTGATGAAGGGGGAATACAGGTGGCTCCGCTGGCTGTCATCACGCTTAAGAAATCCTTTTTCCATCATAACCTGCATGGTTTTTAAGGTGGTGGTATATGCCAAAGGGCGAATTTTACTCAGCTCATCATTGACCATGCGCACAGTGCTGGGGCCATGGATCCATAAAATATTTAGAATCTCCATCTCGGCACCAGAGGGTTGAACCATTTTCATTTTTTTTCTCATCACCGCTCCGTAACTACGGACTGTACCGTACTACGATAAGTCCCGTAATCTAATATACATCAAAAAATCCTTTTGTCAACCCTTTTACGGTTTTTCCCGTACTTTTGTTTATTTTTTTTAAATTTTCAGGTAAAATTTGCCTGAAAATGAAAATTGTCATCATTAATCCCAACAGCAGTACAGAGATGACCACAGCCATTCAAGAGACAGCCGATCAATTTGTAAAGGGCGATTATGAGGTAATTTGCCTGCCCACTCCAGGCGCCCCGGCATTTATTGATACTCAGAACGATGAGGTCCAGACAGCTCCTGGAATGGCGCAGCTGGTAGAGGAGAATATGGACACTGCCGATGCCTTTGTTATTGCCTGCCACTACGATCCTCATCTTGATGCTTTGAAAGCCCTCTCTCCGGTTCCAGTAATCGGTATGGGTGAAGCCTCCATGAGGGTGGCCACCATGCTGGGACACAATTTTACCTTGTTAACCACGGATAAACCTTCAATTCCCCTGCATCAGGCCTTAATTAAAAAATACAACCTGCACCGTAACCTGGCCTCGATCAGGGCTCCTGAAAACCATATCACTGACAACACTGAAAGAGAACACTATTTACGTCTGGCCAAACAGGCAGTGGCCGAAGACATGGCTGAAGTCATTGTACTGGGCTGCGCCGGAATGACGGGATTGGATAAATACCTACAGAATGAACTTAAAATCCCGGTACTGGATGGCGTGGTTTGCGCCCTTTTTCTGGCTGCCGGATTGGTGAAATACAGCAGGAGTCAAATTCCAAATGGATAATCGGAACGCTCAAAAAATGCTGCAAGACATTCAGATCATATCCTTTGATGTTGGTTTTACCCTCATCCATCCATATCCTCCAGTGGGAGAGGTTTACGCAGCCGTGGCTGCCAAGTATGGCTACCCCGCCGATTCCTGGAAGGTACAACACCGTTTTATCGAGGCCTGGCAACGGAAAACCGAGGAGAACCGGCAATCCGGCAAATCCCACCCGCTGTCTGCCGAAGATACGGCCTTTGCTTGGTGGCAGGAAGTATTCTCA
>CBFDCH010000402.1:0-3443 GCA_965603235.1 uncultured bacterium
TTATCGGCGTCCGATTTTCAAGTGAGAAAAGGGGGATGTTGTGGGTTTGAAATTTTTTTATTGAGCTAACCTCTGGTAAATAACATCTTTCGGCTCTGACATCATTCATGTTATTTAAGGTGTTGTATAAAATTTTTGTTCCATAATGACTCATTCCGATCTCATATTGGTCGGGGAAAGCCAGGCATATGTTTAAGAGAGTGATTCCCGGCTCCTTTTTTACCACGTTAATTTCTTTGCCGCTATAGACCTGTGGGTTATCAAGCAGGTAAATGAAGTTGTCAATATTCATGTGATAAAGTTGTTGATTTTTATGCGGAAGATTAAGGCCTCGCCAATAAAAAAGGATAGCAACGAAGAACCGCCATAGGAAATGAAGGGCAGGGGAATTCCGAGTACAGGTAAGAGTCCGATGGACATAAGTGTATTGATCAGGAATTGGAATAAAATGATTCCGTTAAATAGATAAACAAAATAAAATTCAGCCGATGATTCTGTTTTAAAGTTGGTCTGATTATAGAATAGCAGAAAAAATAAAAGGAAGAGAAAACTGACTCCGAGGAAGCCAAATTCTTCCCCAAGTACAGAAAATATGAAATCAGTGTGTTGGTCAGGCAAAAACTTATATTCCGATTGCGATCCCTTCAAATATCCTTTCCCGTTCAACCCTCCTGAACCAATGGCAATTTTTGATTGGATGATCTGATATCCGGTTGATTTTCTGAATTTTCCAGGATTTAAAAAACTAACAATTCTGGCCTTCTGGTATGGTTTTAAAATGTAGCTCCAGGTGAGGACAGATCCCAGGAACATGACAGATATAGTAAATATAAGAATGAGAAATTTAATTCTTTTTAAGAAAACAGCAGTCAAAAAAAGGGAGGTTAAGATAAATGCAGTACCCATATCAGGCTGAATGGCTATTAGAAGAAATGGCAGGGCAATGAACCCAGTCACTTTGAAGAATATTTTCCAGTTAATCGTGTTTATCTTTGATAGAATTTTTGCCATGATCAGAGCCAAGGGGATTTTAATAAATTCAGAGAATTGAATCTGCACGGGTATAAATTCCAATCTCACCCAGCTCTTGGCTCCGGCAATCATTTTGCCTGCCAGAATTTGAATAAGGAGAATGATAACAAGTACAATATAGGCGGTGATACTTATTCTGAAAAAAAAGTCTGTTTTGGTGGTAAAAACAAGGAAAAATGCGACCAGTGATAGAGCAAACCAGAATAGCTGCTTGGTATGATAGGAAGATGGCAGGTGGTGTGAGGCACTATAGATAATGAAGGTTCCGACCACAACCAGCATCAGTAATACGGTGAATGTGAGTTTATCAAAATATTTAAAGTAGTCTTTCATGTTATTTTTTTGAGGGAAAAATGTATTGGTAGATTTGCCGGGCCATAGGTGCAGCCACAACACCGCCGTCACCGCCATTTTCGATAAAAACAACCATGGCAATTTTTGGATCAACCTTGGGAGCAAAAGATACAAACCAGGAGTGGGGTTTGAACCGTTTTTGTTTGACCAGCTGTTTATATTTGGGATTATCCTTGGCAATGATCTGCGCGGTCCCGGTTTTGCCACAAATCTCAAGGTCTTTTAGATGGGCAGATCTGCCTGTTCCTCCATCGTTTACCACCCGGGAAAGTCCTTCGATTACTAAATTGAAATGCTGTTTTTCTATAGGTACCTGTTTAAAAGCGGATTTAAATTCTCGTATTGTTTTGCCCTGTTTATTTATTTTGGATATTAAATGGAGGGTGGGCATCTGTCCCCGTAAAGCCACTGTACTTATCATCAATAGCATTTGTGCCGGGGTAACGTTCATCAGGCCCTGGCCTATGGCAATGGAAATAGTTTCACCTGGATACCATTTTTGTTTAAGACTCTCTTGTTTCCAGGCTCTGGTCGGTATTAAACCTGAATTCTCATTTGGGAGATCGATCTCTATCTTTTGCCCCAAACCAAGCGCAGTCGCGTAATGAGCGATGCGGTCAACATCCAGTTTTTTTCCGGCAGTGTAGAAAAATACATTACATGAGTTTTTTATGGCGTTTGAAAGATCCATAAAACCATGGCCATCCGCTACCCAGCAGTGGAAGTCACGATCATAAATTCGTGTGGAACCCGTACATAAGATACGTGTAGAAGGGATCACCACTTTCTCTTCAAGAGCTGCCAAGGCAATGACGATCTTATAAATGGAACCGGGAGAGTACTCTCCTTGTATGAATTTGTTGTGCAATGGTTTGGCCGGGTCATTTACCAGCTTTAACCAGTCTTGCTTGGGGAAAGAACCAGCAAACAGCTCGGGATTATAGCTGGGATTGTTTACAATGGCCAGTATGCCACCGCTTGTTAAATCAACAATCCCAATCGTTCCCCTGTGTTTTTCCATCAGTTTTTTAACAAATTTTTGTAATCCAAGATCAATGGTTAAAATGACTTTGTTACCGATCAGTGGTGTTGATTTATCGATCATCTCATGAACTCGGCCCTGATTGTCTTTGATCACCCTCTGTTCACCCCGGATTCCTTTAAGAAATGTTTCATATTGCTTTTCAATACCACTTTTACCTATCTCATCTCCCAACCGATAGCCCTTTTCTTTTAGGCGGGTTAACTCTTCATTGGTTAACTCAGAAACATAACCCAGGATATGAGCAGCCAGTTCTTTGTGTGGGCATGCCCGAGTCGGCTCGATATCAATTTTAAATTCAGGATATTCTTCGGAGCGGCTTTCAATAAAGATGATTTTCTGCAAGGGCAAGTTTTTTTTTAAAGGAATCAAGTAAAATTTTGGAAATTTTTTATACTTATCTATGCGTTTGAAGAGTTCATTTTCCGTCAATCCTGTTATTAAGCGGGCAAATCTAATTGTTTTCTTCTGGTCCTGTATATTTTCACGAATTAAGAAAAGGCTGAAATTTATTTGATTTTCTATTAACACTTTTTGATTACGGTCTACAATTAATCCACGTGGTGCTTTGATATAGATTGTCTTATAAATATTATTGATTGCCAGTGATGTGTAATGATCGTATTCTATTATTTGGATCTTCCATAGAACGAAGAATAAAATGATAAAGGTTGTTACAAGAATCAGCTTAAAAATCAATGAAATATTTTTGATTTCTCTGGGAGTTATTTTTTCTTTTTCAATATACATTGAGCAATGTTTTTACTTTTTTTGAACTGATAAGCAGTAATCCGATTATTGCTGTTAAAAAAGGTTGATACAGGATCAAGTTGATATTGATATTTACACCTGAAGTAAAATAAAAAAAGATGTTGGCAATTAAATTTGAAACGCAGAGGGAGGTAAATATTAAAAAAAAGACAAAGGTGTTCCTTTTAAGATCCAGGTATTTTGCCAGTTCAAAAATGAGGTAGGCGGTAATTGTTCGGGAGAACCCATAAACTCCCATCACTGT
>CBFDCH010000403.1:0-3443 GCA_965603235.1 uncultured bacterium
GGATAGTTGGCTGGAAATGTCCTGGTCTGAAAGTGGTTTGTTTTTAGGTTCCTCATCAATTATTTGCTTGATTTTATCCTTGACCAGATGGACTGAATGTTTAAAACCAAAATCTCCCTTGAGTCCATAGGAAAAGAAGCTCTTTATGCTCAAGATTCCCCTGGGTGTGGCTATGAACTTATTGTTTACAGCCCGGGAAATGGTTGATTCATTATAGTTCAACTCTTTGGCAACCTCTTTCATGGTCAATGGTTTTTTCCATTTCTCACCGTATTCCAGGTAATCTTTTTGTTTTTTAACCAGGAAATCGGCGATTTTTACTATGATGGATTTTCTCAGTTCAATACCCTCAATAAAAAGCTGTGCATTACGATTTTTTTGTTTTAAATATGTTTTTGTTTTTTTATCAGGAGTACGATCAAGCATCTGTTCATAAAATCTGGATAGAGTCAGCCGGGGAATACCATCATCAATGAATTTTACCTGGTATTCGTTATCCTCTTTGATTAACATCAGATCAACCTCAGCATACTCTACGTCTTCTGAATCAAACAGGGTGCCGGGTTTGGGATTCAGGCGTCTGAGATCTTGAATTAAGGCAGATAAATCTTCTTTACTTATATTGAGTTGCTTAATGATTTCAGTGTACTTGGATCTTGAGAGTTCATCAAGATGGTGCTTGATTAATTCTTGCAGTTTCTGGTTTTCCTGACTGGGTTTTATCTGAGCGAGTAAACACTCCTCCAGGGATTTTGCTGCAATACCAGGAGGATCAAAGCTGAGAATAATCAGGCGAATCCGTTCAATTTCTTCAGGAGTGGTATTGATTGAAGAGGCAACTGATTCAATTTCCACATCCAGGTAACCCTCCCGGTTCAAGTTATAGATAATATGTTTTGCCACCTCAAGTTCTTCGTCATTAAACTGCGACATTGCCTGTTCGACCAGGTGGTCTGCCATGGTCTTATCATAAGCTGTAAATAGTTCAATTGCCCTGTTCTTGTCTATATAATCGTCAGACCGCTTGAAAAATGTGCGCTCTTCATAGGTATTCAAAAATGAGGAATCTGCCCGTTCCAGCCGTTTGGCAAGAACATTTACCTCCTGGTCGGGCTGACTTTTACTTGGGGGAGGAGCGTCCAGTTCGAGCATGGGATTTGCTTCGACCTCCGATCTGATCTTATTTATAAACTCAACTCGATTCAGAGGTAAAAAGCCGATAAAAGTATGTAATACCGGATTGATGGTTAGCTGGTAGCTGGTTTTAAGTGATAGTTTAGTGGTTGCCATTTAATTCCATCTAAATTCTTTGCCCAGGTATTCTTTTTTAACCTTGTCGTTGGCAATCAATTCCTGAGAGTTTCCCTGAAAAATCACTTCACCCTTGTTGATGATATAGGAACGATCCGTAATTTTTAAAATTTCTCTGACGTTGTGATCCGTAATGATGATTCCCAATCCCTTCTTTTTAAATGAAATAATCAGTTGTTGGATCTCGCTGATCTGTATGGGGTCAATGCCGGCGAAGGGTTCATCAAGTAATAAAAAACTTGGTGCCAATACCAATGATCTGGCAATTTCCAACCGTCGGCTTTCACCTCCTGACAGCAGGTATGCTTTACGTCTCCGTAACTCACTCAACCCCATCTCTTCGAGAAATTCATCAGTGGTAACATCTCCCCGGTTGTGAAGCATCTCAATTATCGCAGCGATGTTGTCTTCCACACTCATCCCCTTAAAGACGGAAGGCTCTTGAGGTAAAAAACTAATCCCTTTCCTTGCCCGGATAAATACCGGATCGCGGGTGATCTTTTCGTTATTCAACAAAATGTCACCGGAATCGGGTTTGTAGAGTCCCAACATCATCAGAAAAATGGTTGTTTTGCCAGCACCGTTGGGTCCCAGGAGCCCAACGATCTCACCCTGTTGAACTTTTATAGAGACCTCATCAACCACGGTCCGCTTCTTAAAAGCTTTGGTTATACGTATGCTCTGCAAATTTTTCATTTTTCTATATCTATAATATAACAGTGAATTTTAGCATTTCCCACAAAAACTGTCAATAAATGGGATCTTCGGCTAAATTAACTCGATTTTAGGATAAGTTTGACTCTTTTGCAGATCTCTTCAGTGGTTGTTTGGGCTGTGCCAACTTTTTCCACAACAATTGAGCCAGCTGTGTTGGCCAGGTGAACGGCATCTTTTATATTGGCCCCTGAGACCAGTGCCAGAGTGAGGACAGCCATCACTGTGTCGCCAGCGCCGGTCACATCATACACCTCGTGGGTGAGGGCTGGGATATGAATCGCTTTTTTCCCTTTTTGTATGGCACTGATACCATGATCGCCCATGGTGATAACAGCTATATTGCTTTTAAACTTTTTCATGATTTTTTTCAGAGCTATCTCGGCATCTGCCTCATTGGTGATATTACCTTCAATGATTGCTTCAGCCTCTTTTAAGTTTGGGGTGATGGCATCGATATCCTTGTAAAGGTGGAAATTGGCTGGTTTGGGGTCCACCAGGATCGGTACCTGGTTGGTCTTGGCTTTAAGCTTGAGATATTCCATGATATTCTGAGTCAGAGTGCCTTTGGCATAATCTGAAATGATTATTCCATCCACTTTTTTATGTTCCAGGCTTTGAATGATTTTGTCTTCAATTTGCGGACTGATATTAAGGGGTTCCTCCCGGTCAATTCGTATCAGTTGCTGACGGTTTGATATAATCCTGGTTTTAGCAACTGTGCGGTTCTGAGCCGATTGCAGGATAGAGTTATCGGTCCGGTTCTCAATTTCCTCGCCATAGGCGTCGTTGCCAATCAGGCCGGACAGGATATATTGTGCACCGAGATGTTGGATGTTGGCAGCCACATTACCGGCTCCTCCCAATCGGCACTCTTCCTTTTCGATTTTAACGATTGGTACCGGTGCTTCTGGAGATATGCGCTGGACATCTCCGAAGATATACCTGTCAAGGATAATGTCCCCGAACACCAGGATTGTTTTTTCTTTAAATTGGCTGCAAATTTCTTCGGCTTTTTTTAGTCTAATCATGGTATCTCCTTTATACCCCGCTATCTTGTGATTCGGTTTGTCTAAAGTGTAAAAAAGGAATACTTAAAAAATAAAATAACATGAATTTAATCTCCGTATCACCAAAATTATATTCAAAAAATCCCATCACCTGAAATCCAATATACATGAATAGAACTCCAAGTGCAATGATTTTTGGGTATTGGACACTATTTTTTATTTTTGCCAGCAGGTTGATGAAGATTATCACAAAGGCAATCAGCAGGCTTAAGAAACCAAAGATACCCCTTTCCGGTAGGATTTGCAGAAAATTATTGTGGAGGTGGGGATTATCTTTCTCAGCCTGCGGATGTCTGTACTCAGGATATATGTCTTTTATATTGTTGGGGCCAACACCAGTCAGTGGGA
>CBFDCH010000404.1:0-3418 GCA_965603235.1 uncultured bacterium
ATCTCTTCCTTTCCTTGTGAAGCCGCGTAATGTAAGGGAGTCCGTTGAAAAATACTCCTGAGGTTGGGATCGGCTCCCTTGGCTATTAAATAATTTATAATTGTTTTATTCCCCTGCTGGACAGCAGAATGGATGAGTCCCTTGCCCATGGCCCCCTTCATGTTGATATCCGGCAACTTGTTAATGATGCGTTTTAAGTTGTTGAGATCTTTGTTACGGACATGCTCTTGTGCCAACAATAAGGGATTTTTCTGTTGGAATGCAATTAGATCCTGTTGGGTAAATTGAATAATCCGCAATCTCTTTACATCGGAATCGGGAGGAGTAGAGTCCCGGTTATTTGGACAACCAAGGGTAAAAACCAACAACAGTATCAAGGTAAAAAATCTATAGGCACTCCTCATTGCTTGCTTCCCCCTTTGATTTTGGGCAGATGTTCTCTCTTTTTGCGATGAAAAGTGACGGCCCGGCGATGGGCCTCATCACGGATCTGCTGAAATAACAACCTTTCCGGTGAATCCTTGGAGAATAGAATAGATCCTCCTTTTTCCAGAAAGAGTCTTTCTTCCCGCTTGGCAAGGGCTACCAGGTCAGATCCCAATTTAAATTGATTCTTGAGTTGAAGGGCCACTCCTAATTGTCCCTTGCCCCCGTCAACCAGAATAAGATCAGGTTGTTGATTGTATTTAGAAAATCGGCGGATCATTATTTCCTGCATGGCCTCGGTGTCACCAGGTAACGCCTTTTTAATCAGGAAGTTCCTATATAGTCGTTTTTGCGGCTGGCCCTGGATAAAAACCACTACTGCCCCTACTCTCTCCCTTTCGGAAAAATGAGAGATATCAAATGCCTCTATGTGTCTGGGATAGTTTTTTAGATTCAATTCAGTTTGAATTCTCTTGCCCAGCAAATCATATCTGTTTTTATACAGATACAAGTTAAGATTCTTTTTAGCCAGATCCAGAATGTTCTTTTTATTTCCCCTATAGGGTATTTTAATGGTTACTTTTTTACCCCTTATGCGGGTAAATACTTTTTCGATATGGTTTTTATCCTTGGGATACCTTGAGACCAGTATTTCATCCGGCAAATTTGCTTGCCGGTAGTGGGATAAGAGGAAGCTACGCAGCACCTCATCCGCTTGTTGATGCAGGGGATTTAATGAGTGAAATTCACGGTTTTTAACCTTGCCCCGAACCACATGAAACAGGATAATAAAAGAGCCATCATTTTCACAGGTGAGAGTGAGCACATCATAATCGGTTTTACTTTTAGTTGAGATATATGAATCAAGTTGAAATTGCTCCACCATCTCAATGTTGTATTTAACAGTTTGTGCTTCCTCAAACTTTAATTGCTCCGCCAGTTTAGCCATTTTCTGCCTTAGTTTGGTAATAACATGGTGTCGCCGACCGTTCAAAAAAGAGATTGTATCTTTAATGCTGGCCAGATAGTCCTTCTGGCTGATTTTGTTCTCACAAGGGCCGGAACAGCGATCTATATAGTAATAGAGGCACACTTTTGATTTGGCGAATATTTGTTTTGAGCAAGTGCGAAGTTTAAAAATCTTAGTCACCATATCAATTAACTCTTTGGTCCTGCCGACATTGGTGATTGGCCCGAAGCTGAGGCTCTGGGAGTCTGGATTGCGGCTAAAACGAATGGCGGGGAATTTTTCATGGAGTGTGATTTCAATGAGGGGGAAGGATTTGTCATCTTTTAAGCGAATATTAAATAGGGGTTGGTGTTGATGAATCAGGTTGTATTCCAGATGCAATGCATCCGTCTCATTATCTGTGATGATAAAATCAACCTCTGTGGCTTCCCTCAACAGGTTTTTAAGTATGGGTGAGTTCTGTTTCTGGTAGTATTGATTGATTCGATTTTTTAAATTTTTGGCTTTGCCAACATAGAGGATCTTCTCTTGTTTTTTAAACAGGTAAACGCCAGCCCGTTCTGGAAGATCTTTATTTCTTTTGTTTAGCAACTTGGGTTGATTTTATTGCCTGAATCTTTTTAATCATTTTTGTGGATGGTTTGAAGAATTTTGATTTGGGGTAGCTGTTAATAATTTTTTGAAAAAAGGAGAGGGATGAGTCCAGATCTCTCATTTTAAAATAACTTTTTCCGGTATAGTAAAAAAGTTTATCGTTCTCTTTAAAATCGGGATAATTGTTGATCACCTCTTTAAAGCGAGTTACCGCACCCGGGTAGGCTTTAAGCTTATAATTAGAGCGGCCGATACGAAAAATGTGGATGGCCATGGCCTGTCTGGCTTTTGTGATGTTCTTCTTGGCTTCCTCTGCCTGCTTGGTATCTGGATATTGATTTATCATACTTTCAAAGGCCTGAATTGTTTTTTTTGTAAATTCTGGATCTCTACCCGGCGATCTCATTTGTTTATAGTAACACATACCGATTTGATACTTGGCATATACAGCATCCGGAGAATTTGGGAAAAGATTTACATACTCTTGATATTCATTGGCTGCCAGTATCAGGGAAGAGGAATCCTTGCTTTGAAAATAGGAGTCTGCTATACCAATTTTTGATCTCTGAGCATAGATGCTATCAGGAAATAGCTGCATGATTTCTTTAAATAATAATCTGGCCCTGTCCGGATTTCTTTTGATACTGGTGCGCGCTTTTTCATAAATAATCCGGGCAGAACTCTTTTCCTGGGGAGAAAGGACAATTGTTTTGTCGGTTTTACATGCACTCAACATGATGATAAAAATTATAAACGGGAATAAAGTATTTCTTTTCATCTTAAACTCCGTTGATTTTCGATAGTACCGTTTGAATTGTTTGACCGATATTATCAGAATTGTATAAAAAAGTACCAATAACAAATAAATCTGCACCTGCCTCTTTCAACATATTTATATTGTTGGCATTTATACCGCCATCTACCTGTATAAGACAGTCAAGACCATGTTGTTGGATTCGTTTTTTTAATAAAAAAACTTTTTCAGTTGTGGATTCGATAAATTTTTGTCCGCCGTATCCAGGAAAAACACTCATCAGGAGTATGTAGTCCAGGTGGGTTATCAAGGGAAAAATTGAGTCGAGCGGAGTGTCGGGATTTAATACCAATCCCGCCTTTCGATTGGCCTGTTTGATGGCTAAAATATTATCCCGGGTTTGACTCTCGCTCTCGACATGGATGGATATCCAATCGGAACCAGCAGTAATAAATTTTGGGATGGCTTTTCCTGGGTTTGATACCATTAAGTGGGCATCGATTTGGAAGGGGAATTTTGATTTAATGGCACGGGCAATTGCTGGTCCAAAGGAAATATTGTCCACAAAATGACCATCCATCACATCTAAATGTATGTATTCGATTCCATGTGTTTGAAATTGTGTCAATTTTTTCTCTAAATCAAAAAACGTTGTTGACAGGACGGAAGGGAAA
>CBFDCH010000405.1:0-3414 GCA_965603235.1 uncultured bacterium
CGAGTCAAACTCTTCCCTGTTGAGCAGGATCCGGCCGTCCGCTTCCACAGATACCACAAAACCGGGACCGTTCTCACCCTCTTCAGGAATTTTAACATCCAGCCCCTTGGACACCATGGGACTAATCACCATGAAGATGATCAACAGCACCAGCAGGATATCACACAATGGCACAATGTTGGGTTCTGAATTTTGTTTCATGTGTTCCTCCTGCCAAGGAGATAGTTTATCTTTGGCTTTTAAAAGACCGGAATCACGATTTGGGACAAAAAAGGGAGGAAAACTATTTACACAGCCACTCTTTGGCTACTTTGCAATCTGTAAAAACCCGAATATAAAAGCCGCGGTTTACCGCCACATTCTCAAAAAACTCAAACCGTTCCCTGGCTTCGGGAAGGTCAACCACAGCTGTCCGCTGCATCCACTTGCCTTTGAATTTGGATAACACCTCGGTGGCCAGATCATAAGCTTCAACCATTTCCAGGCTGCCTTTCAACTGACATATATCGACCACCACCCTGGACCTCTGGTGCTGGATACCGGCCCTGACAATTTCAGTAGCGATTTTCTTAACATTCTTAAAATTGCGCACACCTACGGCGGTGACACAGATGCACTCCTGTTCCTTGGTAATCTCTAACGTAAAAGACATGTGATAGGCTTCTCTATTATTATAATGAAAAAATATTTTTTTTAAAGTGAATAGTCCATTTTTTACAAATTTAATTTATAATGGTTTACACCGGAGTGGTGAAAAAAAATGGAAGCGCGGATTGATAAGTGGCTGTGGGCGGCACGTATATTTAAAACTCGCAGCAAGGCCTCTGATGCCTGTCGCAATGGCAAAGTATCGGTTAACAATAAAAGTGTAAAATCCTCATATATAGTAAAAATTGATGAGACCATTGAGGTGAAAAACCCGCCGATTGTCCGTTTGTACAAGGTGAAGGGGCTGGCAATAAAACGGGTTTCCGCCAAATTGGCCGTGGATCTGGTGGAGGAAATTACGCCTCAGGCGGAGCTGGATAAGTTAAAACAATTCTGGAAAGACCCTGTACGCTTTATCTTTGCTCCGCGGGAGAAAGGTGCGGGCCGCCCCACAAAAAGAGAGCGGCGCCAACTGGAAAAACTGTATAAAAAGAAATAAAAATATTCTTTGATACCCATTTGACAAGACCTTGATCAAAAGCTATAAATAAATGATGAGCCGAACCAAACAGATACTGGTTTTAAATACATTCATTGATGATAAATTGGCCCTATCATTTGATCAGGCAATTGCCCGGCCAATCGATACGCTGAGCCTGCTGATGAAATCGTTGCGCATACCCAATCTGACCGGCACACCGGATTTGTCCCCATTCAGCCATGCCGTCATCTCCGGATCCGAGGCCACAGCTTATGAAGACCTTGTATGGTTTCCCTTGCTGGAAGCCATAATACAAACACTTATACAAAAAAAAGTTCCAATCCTGGCCATCTGTTTTGGTCACCAGTTTTTGGCCAGGACCCTGGCAAATAAAGGATACGTCCGCCGCTCCTCCACTCCAGAATTCGGCTGGCTCAACCTTCAGCTAAAAGATAATGCCCTGTTCAAGGGTGTAGAGCGGATAACATCCATGGTCTCCCACTATGATGAGGCGGTAAATTTACCCGAAGATTTCAAGATCCTGGCCTCTTCACCCGGGTGTCCGGTTCACGCCTTTCAGTTCAAGAATCTGCCGGTGTGGGGGGTACAATTCCATCCTGAGTACAACCTGCAGGAGGCCGGAGAAATATTTGATCGAGTGATTAACGACGATGCCCGTTTTCCCGATTATTTTGTCAACCAATTGCAAAATATCCGGGATTTTCAACCAAACAAAAAAATAATTCTCAATTTCCTACAAACCAAATAACACCTCAAATCCCTAAAACCCTTTGCTGCTGCCTGGTTCCAAAAATCACTTCCAAGAAATTTTTGAAAAAATGGGGAGAATCAAGTATAATAATTTCGGAGTTGTTATGCCTGCCAATTTGACACCCCAATACTATGAAGTTGAAAAAAAGCTGAAAACAGCCACCTCCAATGAAGAGAAAATTTTAATCTTGGAGGAAATGCTCTCCATTATCCCGAAACACAAGGGTACGGAAAAAATTCAGGCCCAGCTAAAAACAAAAATTGCCAAGCTGAAACACCAGACTCAAAAAAAGGGCACCACAGCCAAACACAGCTCCAGTTTGGTCATTAAAAAAAGCGGGGCCGGCCAGGTAGTATTGATCGGTCCGCCTAACTCGGGTAAATCCCAGCTGATTAAATCGTTAACCAATGCTGAACCGCAAATCAGTAATTACCCTTTTACCACAACCACTCCCTATCCGGCCATGATGCATTTTGGGGATATTCAGATCCAATTGGTTGACACTCCCCCCATTACCATTGACTACATGGAGGTATGGCACCCGGAGATTATCAAAGGCGCTGATACACTACTGCTGGTATTGGACCTTGGCAGTCAGGACCCGATCGGAGAGTTCACCATCCTGGAGAACCGGCTGAAAGAGAAACGGTTGAATCTGGTATCAACACTTGATGATGACTCACCACTCTATCTCATGTTTAATAAAAAGTGTCTGGTGGTGGCCAATAAAAATGATCTGCCCCAGGCATCCCGGCTCCTGGAACAGCTGAGGCAGGCTCTCGATTCCCGCCTGCCGGTAATTTCAGTTTCCGCCCTGCAGGAGATTGGACTGGAGCAATTAAGAGCGGAGATATTTACCTTGCTGAATATCATCCGCGTGTACAGTAAAGCCCCGGGGAAAAAAATTGAAGGGGGCGAACCATTTACCCTGAAATGCGGCAGTACTGTAATGGATATGGCCAAGGCGGTTCACAAGGATTTTGCCCAGAAACTAAAGTTTGCCCGCATCTGGAGCAAACAAAAGTATCAGGGCCAAAAGGTTAACCGTAACTATGCCCTGGCTGATGAAGATATCATCGAATTACACATTTGAATGAATGTATGCTGGCTGGTCAGGGGTGAATCAGGAATAGAGACCGGTCAACTCCGCCAGGATTTGGCGGGCGCGTTCCACCAATTGATGGATGGACCGGTCATAAGAAAAATCATCGGCAGGAGCCCTGGGCAGCTCATCCATTAATTGTGAAAGACTTTCATGGGATTCCTTTATCCTTTCAATATTTGCTATGGCTGTGTCTTTTTTTTCGAAGCGAGTGGACAATTCTGCCAGAGCGACAGAGGCTTTACCGATTTTTTTTATTGTGGAGCCATCATATATAAAATCATCTGCGGCTGTTTTGGGGAATTCTTTTAAAAGGTTATTAAAAGTTTTGTTAAATTCGACCAAAAAATCTTTAATCTCCAGAGAACCATTTTCTGACATTCTCACTCCTTAAACCATATTATATCAATT
>CBFDCH010000406.1:0-3405 GCA_965603235.1 uncultured bacterium
AAGGTCAGCCTGTTTCCGCTTTCCAGGGAGAGCCGATTGCTGCAGCTTTGCACGCCGCGGGAATCACCACCCTGTCCGAAAGTGTTCGATTCCATCGCCCCCGTGGTCTATTTTGTGCCATTGGCAAGTGTGCCGCCTGCGTTATGGAGGTGAATGGAGTACCCAATGTACGGACCTGTATCATTCCGGTGGAAGAGGGCATGCATGTAAAACCACAATCCAAATCAGTTGTACCGGTCAATCCTCATTTCAAACACCCAGCCTTTCAGGATGTACCGGTTGTGGAAAAGGACTTTGTGATCGTGGGTGGTGGTCCTGCCGGCCTGTCTGCCGCTCTTTATGCCAAGAAATATGGTATTTCTCCCCTTATCATTGAAGAAAATTTTCTTATGGGCGGACAGCTGATCAAGCAAACACATAAATTTTTTGGCAGCCGTTCTCATTATGCCGGAATCCGGGGTATCGATATTGCCCAGATTTTAATCCGGGATTTGGAAAAAGAAGAAATTGAAACCTGGACGTCCTCCTCGGTTATCGGTTATTATCCACAGAATGTGCTGGGCGTAATCAGGAATGGCCGATACATTAAAGTCGAGGCAAAAGCCATTTTAATCGCTACCGGAGCATCGGAGAAAATGGTGCCTTTCCTTGGCAATGATTTACCCGGTGTATACGGAGCCGGCGCCATCCAGACGTTAACCAATGTATATGGAATTGCTCCCGGCCGGAAAGTAATCATGGTGGGAGCGGGAAACATCGGAGTCATTGTGGCCTACCAATTATTACAGGCCAATATAGAGGTGGCGGCAGTTGTTGAAGCCCTGCCGCGCGTGGGAGCCTACATGGTCCATTCAGCTAAGTTAAAACGCCTGGGAGTGCCCATTTACACCGGGCACACCATCTCGAAAGTGATTGGTAAGAGCCATGTGGAAGGGGCCAAAATAATGGCAATTGATGATAAATGGCAACCCGTTCCAGGGAGTGAAAAAATATTTGATCTGGATACCGTTGGATTGGCAGTCGGACTCTCCCCTTCTATTGAAATACTGTCACAGGCGGGAGCCAAACAAGGGTTTATCCCCGAATTGGGGGGATACATAAACCTGCACAACACCAACCTGGAAACTTCTTTGCCAGGGGTATTTGTGGCAGGCGATATTGCCGGAATCGAAGAGGCATCCTCAGCCATGATGGAGGGTAGAATTGCCGGTTTAAGTGCCGCGGAAAAAATCATTGGGCCCAACAAAGCCCTGGAGGAGGAACGGAAACACAACCATGATGAGTTGGCCGGCCTCCGTGAAGGCCCCTTTGGCGAAAAAATTCGCCAGGGCACAAAAAAACTCTATGCGGAGGCGGAAAAACATGGATTGCGCTAAACAAGGATGTTTTTTTGAAAAACAGATAAAATTTCCTTCAGAAGAACGGCTGCGGGAAAAACCAGTGGCAGTCATCGAGTGCTGTCAGCAGATCCCCTGCAATCCTTGCCAGGACTATTGCCCCTTTGGTGTGATTACTGTGGCTGACAATATCAATGCCATTCCAGATATAGACTTTGAAAATTGCACCGGGTGCGGCCTCTGCCTGGGGTATTGCCCAGGCCTGGCCATCTTCTTGTTACATATTGATGGCGAAAAGGGCCTGTTGACCGTCCCACTGGAGATGGAACCGCCGGCCGAAGGCGAAGATGTGGATTTGCTGAACCGGGCCGGCGATAAGATATCAGAGGGTGTGGTTGCCAAAGTTAAAAAACACAAACAACACGATCGCTGTTTTCTGGTCACCCTGGAAATGGAGAAAGGTCTGATAAAAACTGTCCGGGGTTTCAGGAGAAAAAAATGAACGAGAAAATCTTATATTGCCGCTGCGAAGATATCTTGGAAGAGGAAATCCTGGAAGCCATCCACTCCGGAGCCACGACTCTGGAAGAATTGAAACGGATACTCAGGGTGGGCATGGGGCCATGCCAGGGAAGAACCTGTGGGCCAATGTTGATATCTCTGCTGGCCAGGGAATTAAAAGTAAAAACCACGGATATCAAGGAATGGAAAAAACGGCCCCCACTAAAACCGGTCCCTGCCGGGACTTTCTTCCAGGGAGAACCAAAATGAAAAAAACCGTGGATATCGGTATTGTCGGTGGAGGTATTATCGGCCTGGCCACAGCCTACTACCTTCAGCAACAGGATCAATCTACAACCATCGCAATCTTTGACAAAAAATACATGGGCTCTGGATCCACAGGCCGCTGTATCGGTGGTATCCGGCAGCAATTCTCCACTCCCGCATCCATCCAAATGATGAAAGAAAATATCGGCCTTTTTGCCCAGATGGAAGAGGAGTTTGGCCTGGGGGTTGAATTCCATCAGGGAGGCTACCTGCTATTGGCACATAATGATGAGCTGAAGCAAACCTTTATCAACAACATTAAAATTCAACAGCAGCAGGGAGTTGATGTATCGCTGTTAAGTCCGGAAGAGGCTCAAAAAGTAGTGCCCCATCTCAACATCGACGGAGTTCGGGCGGCTGCCTATTGTCCGGATGATGCCCAGGCTTTCCCCTTTGCTGTTTTACGGGGTTATAAAAAAAAGATATTGGAGAATGGCGGTGACGTTTATGTTTATAATCCGGTTGAAGATATAAAAAAAGAGGGCAATTTTTCCATCACTCTGAGAGACGGGACGGTTATTGAAGCTGGAAAAGTACTCTTGAGCGCCGGTCCCTGGACGGGTGAATTGTCAGAAAACCTGGGCCTGGAGTTACCGCTGTTTCCGGAACGGCACGAAGCCTTGATCACGGAACGGATGCCCAGGTTCATGGAACCCATGTTGGTGGACTATCGCCAGGACGGCTGTTATTTTCAACAAATGACCGGTGGCCAAATCATTGGTTGTTATACCCCCCACCCCAATGTGCCGGGTATCCATGAAGACACATCTTTTGAATTTGTCCCCCATATGGCCTGGCGCATGTCCCGCCTGGTCCCCAGCCTGCAGAACGCCGCTATCCTCAGGCATTGGTCCGGCAGCTATACCATGACGCCTGACGGCAATCCGATCGTGGATCGCACGCCGGTGGACAATCTTTATGTGGCCTCGGGCATGAGCGGCCATGGATTTATGTTCGGCCCCGCAGTGGGCAAACATCTGGCCCATTACATGCTCCAGGATGAATGGGATGCCGATTTCAGTGAATTTGCCCTCAACCGCTCCTTTACCAGCAAAGAGAAGTTAAAATAAGCTTCTACCTTAAAAAGAAATCTCTGATCAGGCCTGAGCACAGCGGCAAAAATCAAAATAGTGACCTGCCCCCCGTAAACTGATCCAGTTTTTGTGTTAGTATTTAGCTGGATGAACCTCACCCCTTTTCTGGTCCATTTTTAATGTTAGTTTAAATTATAGCAAGTCAT
>CBFDCH010000407.1:0-3400 GCA_965603235.1 uncultured bacterium
CAGGTGGAATACTTTAGCATCTTTCACTGGTGTTGGTTTACCACCTTTAGAAATTAATAAATTGGCAGTCTCCTTGCGGTTGTTATCAATAGCCAAATCCGTTGGTGTCAGATCGTTATTGTTTTTAACATTTATTTTTGCACCATTATCACACAATATTTCCACTATATCTTTTTGACCTGCATAGGCTGCATAAAACAAGGCATCGTTTCCGCTTATATCTTTTAGTCCAATATTCGCTCCTTTTTTTAATAATAATTTAATACACTCGTTATGACCAAGAATTGATAAACTGTGCAGTGGAGACACCTTGTTATTATCTCTGGCGTTCACATCAGAGCCTTGGTCAACCAGGTATTTAACGACATCCTTATGCACACCCATACATGCCCAGTGGAGAGGAGTTTTTCCTGAATTATCCCTGACATCCACAAGTTTCGGGTCTATTTTTAACATCTTTTTTACTTTATCAAGATCACCATTTATTGCTGCTTCATGTATTTCCTGTGCCAAAATGGGTGATGTGGAAATGAGAATTGCAAGTAATAAAACATTAATTTTTCCGATTGTCTTCATAAGAGCTCCTTCTTTTATTTTAATTCCTTTGGTTTAAGCTTTTCAATGATCTTGGCATCCACCCAGTAAATGTCGGCTTTGCCGTTTCCATATCCCAACTCTTCTGATCGGGGAAGAACCCTACCGCTGTGATAAAAAATATACTTGCCATCGGGAGAGAACACTACCCCAAGATCACTATTTTCAGAATTAATGGTCGATCCCATATTTTTGGGCCTGATCCACTGCCCGCCCGTATCCTTAAAGCTTACAAAAAGGTCAAAACTATCAGGGTCTGATGATTCCCTGTTGGATCCGATGATAAGATATGTCTCGTCAGGAGAGATCGAAATATCCCATTCCCATTTCGATGAATTAATGGATGGCCCCATATTCTTGGGAACTGAAAAACTTTTGCCATTCATTTCAGAATAGAAAATGTCCAATCCCCCCAGACTCCCCGGCCGATTAGAAGCAAAAAATAACTTTCCTCTTCGAAAAAAAGGATGCCGTTCATGGGAATCTGTATTTACAGGTGGTCCCAGAGATTCTGGTTTGGTCCAGCCGGTGGTTGTTTTTTCGACATAATATATGTCATGATTTTTTTTGCCGTTGGCATCCTGAGTCATGGCAGAAAAATATATTGTCTTACCATCTTCGGTCTGAGTAAATGTGAGGGCTTTCAAATTGTCTGAGAATGAGAATTCCTTGGGATCCGTCCATGTTCCATTCTTCTCCCCGGTTACCATCATGGAGGAAAGGGTATGGCTAAGGGAAACCCCGAACCAGATTTCATTTCCATCTTTAGTCACCAGGGATATCACTTCACTGCCTTCATTGGAGAGGAGATTGGGGGCAAAAATACATGGAGTTAAACCTGGAGGTTCCTGACCGAGATACGAATCCTTCAACCGATGGCTCTTCTCAAATTGGTACTTCATTTCAAGGACTGTCATTTTATTTAAGGCCAGGATATTTTGATCTATTTTACGCAGCAATCTCGCCGCAGAGAAATTTTTGGGATTCATCTTTAAAACTCTCTTGAAGTACCCCTTTGCCCTTTTTTTATCCAGCTTCATCATATAGGCCTCGCCGAGAGCGATATATATCTCGGTGGGATTTTCAAATACATGGCTTAGCAGATTCAACATCTCAATGGCATGATCCACATGATTGCTATAAATCAGACTGTTTATGATACCAATAAAGGGAAATGAATCCCATTGGTACTTTTCCTTCTCCTTTATCATTGTTTTTAAAATCCGGATCGCCGTTTCGGGTCCTGATACCATAAATGCTTTCCCCACTTTTCTGATGGCGGATTCCTTTTTTGTTTCATTGGAATGAACCATCAAAGAAGAAAAGAAAATTGAAACAATAACAACAAGAATTAAAGATTTTCGCAAAAACATGCAAACCTCCTTTCCGGTAAACCCAGCCAATTATCTTTATATACGTGTAAATAAATTTTTCGATCTTGGTCATACAGAAGGGAGGACGGAACTTGACCTTTTGGCTTTTACCGTTCTTTAAATTTTGGCGCCTGTCCTCTTTTTTTTATAAAAACCAGGATCTATAATTGTAAGCGCTTGAGCGCTTACGACAAATTCGCTGTATTCATCGATGGAAACAATCCCGGGAGCAAAAACTTCCGGTGTCGCTCCTGGCGGCTTTTGACCAAAATATGGACCTTTCAGAACCGGGATATCAGTTTTATCTATTGTTTTTTCCTGTGCCGTTGCCTGCAATATTGATGTAAATAATAGTAAAGCTGTAACAATATAATGCTAAATTGTTTTAATTGTTTTTTTCCTGATATTTTTTTAAATTTATTGTAAATTTCTAATCACTATTTCCTAAAATATCCTATAGTCTAAAAACATGAATTGACGAATTTGGATTAGTTTCCTGACTACTCTCTACTAATTGAAAAATAGTATGATTTTGTACTGTTAAAGGGGCTATTATATTAGCATTACTCCAAACAAGAGGAATATTGACTTTATTTATAAGTTCTCCTTTATGATTTAAAATATGAATTTCAATATTATCGTCAACTGTAGTATT
This sequence comes from uncultured bacterium, assembly GCA_965603235.1. Lineage (GTDB taxonomy): Bacteria > Acidobacteriota > Aminicenantia > UBA2199 > UBA2199 > CBFDCH01. The sequence continues at coordinate 2,623 of CBFDCH010000407.1, forward strand.
TGTTATTACATACAGGTAATCATCTGAAGCAGCAATTTGATTAATGGCGGGCAGTTTTTCCGGAAAAATGATGTCTTTTACAATTTCATCATAAAAATCCTTGAAGTTCGGATGATTTTTATATAAATCTAAAATTGCATTTTTGTTTTCTTCTTTGATATTGATTCTGTCAAAAACCTGATTTATAGTTGAAAGATGATTTCCGTTAATATCGAAAACCTCAATACAATATTCATCAGATTGACCTTTTGTGAAGATTTTATCTGCTCCAATACAAAACCCATATTCTTTTGTCAAAGCCCGATTTCCAATATTGGGATTATAAGAATTTTCAACCTCATAAAATTCTTTCACAAGTTTAAGACTATCACTATATATGTTTATTGAATAGTATCCGATTTTATTTTTTTCTTTGTAGCCGACTCCGACAAATCCATTTGCAAATTTTTTATAAAAATTTGTGTTTGGAGTCCCCCGGGTTTCTTTTACTAACTCTCCGGATATGTTAAACTCGGATACTTTCCAAAAGCTTGTAACGAAAATTTTGTTACCTAATGTAGAAATATGAACACCTTCTCCGGCATTTGTTGTAAACTTACCGCTACCTTCACCCTTTTCACCATAGGAACATAAAAGTTCAAATTTGTCTGTTGAATACTCAAATATTGTCGTTCCAAATTCTCCCGCCGTAATAAATAATTTCTGATCCGATCCAAAAATACTCATCGGATTTTCGATACCTTTTAATGTTATTATTTCTTTATTTGTATGATCCCGG
>CBFDCH010000408.1:0-3391 GCA_965603235.1 uncultured bacterium
AAGATTCTTGATGCTTGAGGTTTTCCCTTTCTGTCTCACTATCCTGCCATTGGGAAAAATCTTTATACTGGAGCCTCAAAGCTGGAATTTCCTCTCCCCAATACAACGCCATAAACTCATTTGTCAATATGTCTTGCGACATGCCATCGGTGATAATGTGATGCATATCGAAAAGAAGAACCTGGTGGCGGGATTCGATATCGAGTAATAGATCAACCCTCAACAGCGGTGCCTGACTTAAATCAAAGGGCCCGATAAAATTGGATATGATTTCTCCTGCTTCTCTTTCCGATACTTCCCTATAGCCGATGGGAAAATAAACTTCCTGATGTATTTTTTGAACCGGTTCTTCATTGACGGTTTCAAAGGACGTTCTTAAACTTTCGTGTCTATTGATCAGTATTTTAAAAACAGCTTCTAGTTTTTCCCTGTCTATTTCTTGTTCTATCGGTAAAACCAGGGGAACGTTATAGCTGGTATTAGCCAAAACCATTTGTTGGAGGATATAAAGTCTCTTCTGGGCAGCAGACAGTGCATAATATTCTTTTTCTTCCCCGGGTTGTATTGCCTGGTATTTTTCTGCAGCGGTCTCTTTGAGATAACCGGCAAGACCACTTATGGTGGGAGTCTTAAACAGTTCTGCCAGGGGAACTTTTACATTCAACTCCTTGTGTATCCTGGATACCATAATGGTGGCTTTCAATGAATGGCCCCCCAGGTGGAAAAAGTTGGCTTCGATTCCTATGGCTTCCTTTTCTATTCCCAGCACTTCAGACCATATCCCCACCAAGTTTGATTCAATCTCATCACGGGGGGCTGTATAATTCTCGCTTAACTGCATTTCCGGCACAGGCAGCGCTTTCCGGTCTACTTTTCCATTGGGGTTCAGGGGGATTTCATCCAATGACACAAAATAGGATGGTATCATATAATCGGGCAACTCTTTGCCAAGATATTTTCGCAATTCAGAGGCCTCAAATTGACGGTTAGAAACAATATAAGCGCATAAATATTTGTCTGACCTGTTATCGGGGCGGGACAGGACAATCGCTTCTTTAATCCCTTCCAGCCTGGATAACTGGTTTTCTATTTCTCCTAACTCGATCCGGAACCCCCTGATTTTGACCTGCTGATCCATCCTGCCTAAAAATTCAATATTCCCATCCGCCAGCCAGCGGGACAAATCACCGGTCTTGTAAATATAGGACATATGGAACATATGGGACATATCGGACATATGTTTGTTTGGGATTTGGAATTGGGAATTTGGAATTTGTTCCCGGAGCGCCTCTTCCTCCTCAACCTTAACCTTAACCTTAACCTCTAATTCTATAAATTTCTCCGCGGTTAATTCCGGTCGATTGAGATAACCTTTGGCAACACCGGCACCAGCAATTACCAATTCCCCGGGCACCCCTACCGGCAGCAATCCATCATAACCATCCAGGATGTACAATTTTACATTCTGTAGGGGTTTCCCAATGGGGATATTACCGCCGCCATCCCAACCCGACAAAGAATACCTGCTGGCATAAACCGCTGCTTCGGTAGGACCATACAAATTTTCCAGCGCAATTGAACGGTTCAGACGCCGAAATTTCTTTACCAATTCCGGCAGCAGCGCTTCACCCGCCAGAAAAATGTATCGTAAACCGGATAGTTTCCCTATATTATCCGGGGTTAACTGGTCCACAAATACATTGAACATGGAAGGAACAAAATTGAGGTGGGTGACATGCATCTTTTTTACCTCATCGATTATCTTCCAGGGCTCCTTCTCTGCTCCAGGTTCCAACACCGTTAATTTACCCCCGCCCTTGCCGGAAAACCAGCCAAACAACTCCGTCAAAGAAACATCAAAGAGATACGAGGTTTTTAATAAATAAACATCATCTTTTGTAAAGGGGTACATGCCATCCAGACTCCATAATGTGTTGACAATAGAACCATGGCCCACCATCACCCCTTTGGGTCGCCCTGTAGAACCGGAAGTGTAGATGATGTAGGCCAGAGAGGTCGCAGCTGCAGGTTCAAGGATGCGGGTGAGGGAAGGTTGATCTAATAAATTTTCCTCTATATAAACGATTTCCTTATCAGGATTAGCGTTTCCCAAAATATTCTTTGTGGTTAACAAAATGGTGGCCTCACTGTCATTCAACATGTATTGAAGGCGTTCAGCGGGTGATTTGGGATCAATGGGTAAATAGGCCCCTCCTGCCTTTAAAATGGCCAATAAGCCTATCACCATCTCAATGGAGCGCTCCACCATAATGGCCGTGATGGTACCGGGTTTTACACCCTTTTCAAATAATAAATGACCCAGTCCGGCAGATTTTTCATTCAATTCTTTATAAGTAATAGAAATGGGGTTGTGATTGGTAATTTGTAATTCCGGCCCCACCAGGGCGATATGGTTCGGGGTTCTCTCCACCTGCTTTTCAAACAATTGCCGGATGCTTTTTTCTCCCGGGTATCGACAATAGGTATCGTTAAAATCGTATAATACCTGCTTCCTTTCATTTTCCGATATGATATCGATCTGACAACATTTTATTCTTGTGTTATTAGCCACCGATGATACGATCTTGTTAAAATAGTGAATAAACCGTTCAACAGTTTCTCTTTTGAATAGCTTCGTACAGTATTGAAAGGAAAACAGCAGCGTTTGCTCCGTATCCACTGCGGTTAATTCCAGGTCGAATTTCGCTGTTTTCACAATATTTTCATAATCATCATCCAATGAGACGGGCTGAACCGGTTGGTGGCCGCCGACTTCCGGTTGCTTCCGGTTGCCTGCACCGGCATTAACATTTTGCAGCGAAAACATGACATCGAATAAGGGATTCCGTCCAATATCACGGTTAACAGCAGCTTTCTCCACCAACTCCTCGAATTGATAATCCTGATTCTCAAAGGCCAGCAATGTTCTTGCTTTAATCTCTGACAGAAACTCTCTAAAGGTTTTGTCACCTCCCGGATAATTCCTCAATGCCAGGGTATTGACAAACATGCCGATGATATCTTCTAAATCCGCATGACGACGGCCGGCAATTGGTGTTCCTATGATGATATCCTCCTGGCTGCTGAGTTTTGACAAAAAAACCGTAAACAATGACAACAATACCATATACAGCGTTACACCCTCTCTCCTCATCATTAACCTCAGGCCCTCTACCATTTCCCCGGATAACTGAAATTCAACTCTATCTCCCTCATAACTTTGAACCATTGGCCTTGAATAGTCGCTGGGTAGATTAAGTACCGGGATTTCCCCTTTAAACTCATTGAGCCAGTAAGCTTCTTGATGCGTGAGGCTTTCTTTTTCTGTCTCGCTATTCTGCCATTGGGAAAAGTCTTTATAATGGATTCGTAATGGCGGTAACTCTTCTCC
>CBFDCH010000409.1:0-3381 GCA_965603235.1 uncultured bacterium
GTAGCTTGATGGAAATTATTCCAGGGCAACAGCCCGTCAACATTTGACATTTTAAGATGGACACAAATGCTGAAATTCTTCAAATAGAGACAAAATGTCAAATGTTGAGACCTGACCCCTTATATATTACGTTTGGTAGGAAAGGAGCAGATTGACAGAAGCTTTTGGACATGTTAATATCAACATTTATTTGACGTGAGGATAGGATAATGAAGAGGAAAGAGAGAGAACATTTAAAAGAGGATCCTTTTGTAAATTTTGTTGAAAATGACCTGGTTTTTCTGAGAAAATACAAAAAACTAATTTATTTTGGCCTGTTCAGCCTGGTGGCCCTGGTCGTTATTATCGTTCTGGTCAACCTGTTACGATCGGGTGCGGTGTCCGGTGAGAACGAATTGTATGCCCAGGCAATAAAGATCAGGGAATCGAATACCCTGACCCTGGATGAGAAAATAAGTCAACTGGAAACCCTGCAAAAAAAATCGGGTATCTCCTCAGTTAGCCAGCTCTTTATTGCTACCATCCATTTTGAAGACAAAAACCTGGAGCAAGCCCGGGAAACCATGAAAAACTTCCGCAATAGTCGCTACCAGCTGATCAATGATAAAAAAAAATTACTGGAAGCTGAAATCCTCTTTGCCAGTCAAAAGGGGAATGAGGCCTTAAAGCTGTTGTTTGAACTATTTTCAGATAAACAAACACAGGTTTCTAAAGATTACCTGCTCATGCGCATGGCCCATATGAAAATTAAACTGGAACAGACCAAGGGAGCTATCTCGGATTTAAATTCTCTGATCAACGATTATCCGCAATCGTTCCATGCCGGCGAAGCCAGAACTCTGTTGGATGAACTGAACCGCTGAGTATCTTACCACTTTTGTAAAACGAGGGTTTCCCCATCATAAACGCCATAGGTGAAGTGATTGATCCAGTCACCGCAATTGATGTATGTTTTACCCGCTTCATCCCTCTGCATGGGGTAATGTAAATGGCCCAGGACCACATAATCAAATCCAGCCGCGAATTTTTTTTGGGCAAACCGGAAATACTCTTCGCTCCACTGCCGGCGATCGATAAATTTTAACCGACGGCTGGAATGAGAAGTCCAGCGGGCCAGCTGCATGCCAAGGTCCGGGGAAATTAATGTTTTAAAAAGAAAGTTGGAGATGGGATGACGAAGGATTCTTTTAAGCAGGCGGTAACCCCGGTCAATTTTTGCCAGGCCGTCGCCGTGGGCGACAAAGAAACGTTTGGAGTTGAGAGTAAAGCTGTGACAATCACTCTTACAGGCAATACCCACCTCCTTTTGTAAAAAATCCCCAGTATAAAAATCGTGATTGCCTGAGATATAACTGATGCGGACGCCTGAATCGACCAGTTTCCTTAGGGCAACCAAAATAGTAAACCAATATTTGGGTACCACATGATACCACTCAAACCAGAAATCGAAGAAATCACCCACAATCACCAGCTCCTGGGCTTCACCCCGGATATGGTTGAAAAAGTCGAGTAATTTTTCCCGTTTTAGTCGTTCGCTTTTGTTAGCCTTTAGGGATAAGTGAACATCGGAAAGGAAAAAAATTTTTCTCATTTAGCCGCTTCTCTCTACGACGGTGGCGCCGGATCGGTGGTCACGAATTGATTTTTTTTAACATCTCTTCGGGATTTTCCGAGCTTTTCAATTTAGTAAAAATTTCAGGCCATTTCTCCTGGTTGTCCAGGATGAAGTCTATGACTTCCCGTACAGCCCCCCTGCCGCCATACCTCTTGGCAATGTAATGGGAAATTCTCTTAATCAGGGGATGGGCATCTCCCACAGCAGCTGAGAATCCTACCATGCCCATTACTTCGGCATCACCGATATCATCTCCGATATAGGCCACCTCTTCCCTTTCAAGCTCGTATTTTTCCAGCAGCTGGTAGAAAGGTTGGGTTTTATCGGCTATACCTTCATAATAGTCGTCGATATGGAGTTCTTCGGCCCGTACCCGGACGATTTCGCTTTTCTTTCCGGTAACAATGGCGGTTTTTATCCCGGCTAGATTGGCAAAAATGATACCGGTGCCATCCTTTACATCAAAGGATTTCAGGGACTGGCCGTCAGGTAAAATAAAGAACCTTCCGTCTGACAGGGTTCCATCCACATCCATGATGATGAGTTTGATTTTTTTTGCTAGCTCTTTCTGGTCCATCAGATCATCTCCGTGCGCCATAGGTCGTGCAGGTGCAGCAGACCCTTCAGATTGTCCTCCTCGTCAGTGACAATCAGTGAAGTAATTAAGTTATCTTCCAGAATCTTAAGGGCTTCAACGGCCAAGTGGTTTTCACCGATACAAAAGGGATTCTCTTTCATACAGTCTGAAACACTGGATTGGCTAAAATCGACTTTTTTTAAGAATAAACGGCGCAGGTCTCCGTCTGTGATGATTCCTTTTACCTGGGAATTGTTATTCAATACAATTCCCAATCCAAAACGTTTTTGATTGATAATATTTATGGCATCGATCATTAGCATATTTTTATTAATGAGAGGCAGCTCTTTACCGCTGTGCATGAGATGTTTAACCTTCAAGAGTTTTTTGCCGATAGATCCACCGGGATGATAGTGTTTAAACTCTTCCTCGCCAAACCCTTTCTTCTCCATCAAGGCAATGGAGAGAGCGTCACCAACTGCCAGGGTGAGCGTGGTTGAGGTGGAGGGGACCAAACCGATCGGGCAGGCCTCCTTTTCAATACTGCAGTCCAGGAATACATCACTCTCCTTTGCCAGTGAGGATTGTGGGTTGCCCACCAGGGTGATTAATTTTATACCAATCCGTTTAATATGATTGAGTAAGCGAATGACTTCAAAGGTTTCCCCGCTGGTGGATAAGGCGAGTACAACATCATTTTCTCGAATAATTCCAATGTCTCCATGCAGCGCTTCGGAAGGATGTAAAAATTCGGAGGGGGTTCCGGTCGAGGTGAGGGTGGCTGAGATTTTTCTGGCAATAATTCCAGATTTTCCCATGCCAGTCACAATAATCCGGCCGCGGGTATCAAAAAGGAGATTTACTGCTTTTTCGAATTCGCCATCCAATCGGGTTATGGCTGTCTGAATGGCATTTGCCTCAATTTCCAGTACTTTCCGACCGGTGTCTAAAATTTGCATTGGTTAATATTATATAACTTTTTTAGCTTAATTAACAGAGGTTTTAACATTTTTAAATCGAGTGAATTGGCGCCGTCAGATAGGGCCTGTCCTGGATCCGGGTGGACTTCAAGAAAAATGCCATTGGCTCCGGCCACCACACCCGCGGATGCCATGGCTGGAATAAATTCAGGATTACCGCCGGAGACGCCTTTATCTGCTGAGGGTCTTTGTACTGAATGGGTTGCATC
>CBFDCH010000410.1:0-3373 GCA_965603235.1 uncultured bacterium
GTCAATTTTAACTTTGCCACTTTCCAGATCTGAGGCATCGAAAGATATCTCCTCCATCACCTTTTCCATAATGGTGTATAGCCGACGCGCACCGATATTTTCTGATGACGTGTTGAGGTCTTCAGACATCTGGGCAATTGCCTGGATGGAGTCTTTGGTATAAAGGATCTGTAAGCCTTCAGTTCCCAGCAAGGCCTGATATTGTTTTACCAGTGCATTCTTAGGTTCTGTTAGAATGCGGATAAAATCGGCTTTGTTAAGGGAATCCAACTCAACCCTGATTGGAAACCTTCCCTGAAGTTCCGGGATAAGGTCGGCCGGTTTGGTTACATGGAATGCTCCAGCACCTATAAACAATATGTGGTCAGTCTTTACCATGCCGTACTTGGTATTAACTGTAGTGCCTTCAATGATGGGTAGCAGGTCTCGCTGCACACCTTCACGAGATACCATTGGACCCTGGCCTCCACCCTCACGGCCGGCGATTTTGTCGATTTCGTCAAGGAAAACGATACCCATCTGCTCGGCGCGATGGATAGCAGTCTTGGATATTTGATCCATGTCAAGCAGGCGGTTTTGTTCCTCCTTAACCAAATACTCATAGGCCTCTTCAACCGACATTTTTCGTTTTTTACTGCGGCCGCCAAAAACATTGGGCATCATTTCACTGATGGTTATTCCAATTTCTTCGACTCCTGAGGATGAGAAAATTTCGAATGGAGTCGTCTGTGATGGTGAAACCTCAATATCAACCATCCTCTCATTTAGTTTACCTTTTTTGAAAAGCGTCCTGAGTTTTTCTTTTGTTTCATTAAACCTGTCGTTTTCAATGTCTAATTCAGCTGCCGGACCTTTAATTTTTTTTTGTGGAGGCAACAGAATCGAGAGAATCCGTTCTTCGGCATTTTTTTGAGCTTTGGTTTTGTTGATCTCCATTTTCTCTGCTTTGACCATATCAATGGCAATTCGAACCAGGTCCCTTACAATTGATTCAACATCTCTTCCCACATATCCCACTTCTGTGAATTTTGACGCTTCCACCTTAACAAATGGAGAACCAGCCAGTTTTGCCAACCGCCTGGCTATCTCGGTTTTCCCTACGCCAGTAGGTCCGATCATTAATATGTTTTTCGGGATGATGTCATCGGCAATTTCTTTGGGTAATTGTTGGCGCCTGTAGCGGTTGCGTAAAGCTATGGAAACCGATTTTTTAGCATTATTCTGTCCAATGATATAAAGATCCAGTTCTTTAACTATCTCGGTGGGTGTCAGGGCGTCTCCCTTCTTTAATTCCTGATTGTTCATTCTAAAACCTCAATGGTGAAGTGTTTGTTGGTATATATGCAAATTTCCGATGCAATCTCCAGAGCGTTCTCAACGATGGCTCTGCCATCTAACTTTGAGTGCCGTTTCAAGGCTAGTGCAGCTGCCTGAGCATATGGCCCGCCTGAGCCGATAGCCAGGATCTCTTCATCGGGCTCTATAATGTCTCCCGAACCTGAGAGGATGAAAAGATTCTCCGTATTGGCAACGATTAACATGGCTTCCAGTCGGCGCAACACTTTGTCGGTGCGCCACTCTTTGGACAGTTCTATGGCTGCTCGCTGCAGGTTGCCATTAAACTCTTCCAGTTTGCCCTCAAATCTTTGAAACAGAGCAAAGGCGTCCGAGGTGGATCCGGCGAAACCTGCCAGGACCTGTCCATTGTAGAGGAGCCTGATTTTTTTTGCCCCGTGTTTGAGTACTGTGTTCTGGAATGATACCTGTCCATCGGCACCAATCACTGTTTTCCCTTTGTGCTTCAGGCATAGTACTGTTGTACTTATCATTCGTTCTTTCATAGGGCCATTGTATTACTTTTTCAGCGTATAGTCAATTCTTCCACCTCAAGGATTCATATCTCACACCTCTTTATCTCTATCAAAAAAATCGGGAATAATTTCTAAAAATTGATCTCTTTGTTGAAACTCACAAATTACCGATTAAACCCTGTTGCAGTAAGTGGTTGGCATCCACAATGTCCTCGCGACCGTCGATTGTTTGAATGGCCTCGGTCAATTGATGAAGCATGGTCTCCGTATCCTCTGGCAATTGACCGGATACACCCTGGTAAACAATTCCTTCACTTGACCAGAGGTTGTTGGTGATATGGTCACTCTCCAGCCTGCATCCTTCAATATTTAATTCACCGATCATAAGCTGCGTTTCTCGAAGACGGTTAAGAGGTGAAATCGGAGTAAAGTTTCCCTCCTGATAGGTATTGAATAGAGGGGAGTTGGCGACCAGGGTTAAGGTGCGCAGGCGAATAAAGTGGGGTTGAATCTGGTTTATAATCCGGGCGGTTTTGAGGGCGTGGGACTGCCAGCGATTGTCTCCGCCAATTCCGCAAAGTACATAAAAACAGAGTTCCAATCCTGAAGATTTGGCATTATGGGCCCCTTTGGCGATGAGTGTAGGTGTGTACCCTTTTTTAATTTTTTTCAGTATTATGGGATCTCCAGACTCCAATCCCACATGCACGCGGGTTAATCCGGATTTTCTCAATTTGATCAAATCATTGATAGCTGTTTTGGCCAATGTAAATGCCCTGGCGTATGTGGTTATTCTATCAATGGCGGGGAATGCTTTTTTAATATGTGTCAAAACAGAGTGGATCTGTTTATGTGTTAGTGGATCTGAATCGCCAATAAAAACTGTTTTTGCTGAAGGGAATAAAAAAGGTGCATCTTTGATATCCGCTTTTATATCATTTATATCCCGGTCCTGAGTAAGGGTCTCCTTGTACATGCCGCAAAAGGTACAATGGTTCCATGGACAGCCTCTGCTGACTCTGATTAAAGCGGAATGAGCTTCACTGGGGGGGCGGTATGGGGGAAAATCGTACATGTCATGTTTATACCAAACTGGCTGGAAAGATGCAAAATAATGGACAAAAAGTGATTGCGAAATTGAAATCGTCTACTTTTGGTTACATTTATAGTATATAGAGTTGGCATTTGATATGCTACTAATCAGTGGCTTGAAGTATTTACGGAGGATCTTATGATAACAAATCAAAATAAACACCCGGGAGACCTTCACTTTCAAAGGCGTACCGTGGTGGTCCTGATTTTTATGATTTGCCTGATGGCGGGTGGACAATTGCACCTCTCTTCTCAGCAGAGTCTGGACTCGATTCTGGAAGGAGTTGCTGCCTATTGCCAGAAACTGAAGCAGGAAGTTTTTCACTTTGCCTGTGATGAGATAATTACCGAATCGGGCAAAGAAAAGTTAAAATATAACAGCTTGTACCAGATAATAAAAATTGGCGAGCGGATCAAGGAGAAACGAACATTGATACGGCAAACCAAGAAGCGGACAACCAAGAAAGAAG
>CBFDCH010000411.1:0-3372 GCA_965603235.1 uncultured bacterium
GTTACAGTCAATAACAATGTACCCATTTATATAAAAAACATCGCCAAAGTAAACCTGGGGCCGGCGTTGCGTCGTGGAGCCCTGGATAAAGAAGGGGCAGAGGCGGTGGGCGGCGTGGCTGTGGTTCGGTATGGTGATAATCCCTTAAAGGCTATTAAAAATCTGAAAAAAAAGATTATGGATATCTCTCCGGGCCTGCCCAAAAAAACTCTGGCTGATGGCCGCATCAGTCAGGTTAATATTGTGCCCTTCTACGACCGAACCGGATTAATCAACGAAACCCTGGACACTTTAAACACTGCCTTAACAGAAGAGATACTGGTTACCATTATCGTCGTGCTTCTACTCTTATTAAACATGAGGAGCTCGCTGTTGATTTCCGGCATGCTCCCTTTGGCAGTGTTAATGGCATTTATTGCCATGAGACTCTTTAAAGTGGATGCCAACATCGTGGCTCTCTCAGGCATTGCCATTGCCATTGGTACAATCGTGGACATGGGCATTATAGTGGTGGAGAATATCGTTAAACACCTTGGCCGTGCCAAGGCGGACGAGAATCGGCTGGGGGTAATTTTTACCGCTACCAGGGAAGTGGGGGGAGCGGTCTTAACCGCGGTGGCCACCACAGTGGTGAGCTTTTTGCCTGTTTTTTACATGGTTGCTGCTGAGGGAAAACTTTTCAGACCACTGGCCTTCACCAAAACCTTTGCCCTGATTGCATCAGTCTTGATTGCTATTACCATCATTCCCGCAGCCGCCCATATCCTCTTTTCCAGAAATAAAGAAAAGGGGTTGAAACAATTGACCCATTTTTTATTATTGGGAATCGGAATTTTTTCACTTATTTTTATAAAATGGTGGATCGGTATACTGATATTGCTGATGGTTTTCTATTATCGGGTAAAGGGGATAATTCCTGAGAAATATTTAAAACAGGGGGGCAAATGGCTGAACTGGCTGGCAGTATCGCTGGTTGCCATTATTCTGGCCAGACATTGGCTGCCCCTGGGGCCTGAGAAAGGATTGTTGCTCAACTTGTTCTTCGTCGCTCTTATGATTGGCGGAGTTCTTCTGCTATTCAATTATTTTAAAAGGATTTATCCGCGCTTACTGGGGCATATCCTTCAGCATAAGGGGATCTTTTTGGTTATCATAATAATGATCACTTTTCTGGGAGCTATGATCTGGCTTGGATTTAATTCATTCTTCGGCTGGCTGCCCAACTCTATTAAAAGCTGGAAACCATTATCAAGTATCGCCCATACCTTCCCCGGCCTGGGAAAAGAATTCATGCCTCCACTGGATGAGGGGTCTTTTCTTTATATGCCCACTACCATGCCCCATGCTTCAATCGGTGAAGCCCTGGATGTTTTACAAAAGCAGGATATGGCCTTTACTATTATGCCGACTACCATGGTTCATGCCTAAATTGGTGAGGCGATGGACGTTCTTTCTAAACAGGATATGGCTTTTGGCGGTATTCCGGTGATCGATACGGTGGTGGGAAAAATCGGCCGGGCAGAGACTCCGCTTGATCCGGCTCCTGTCTCCATGATCGAAACTATTATCAACTATAAACCCCAGTATCTGGAAAATAATGAGGGCAAGCGTCTCCGCTTCCGTTTCACAGCAAATGAGAATGATTTTTTTCGTAATACGGAGGGGAAGCCGGTGCCCGCTGCAGATGGCAAACCATACCTGGTAAAAGGGAAATTTTCCAGGGATAAACATGGGGCTCTGATTCCCGATTCCGGCGGCTACCCCTTCCGGCTCTGGCGCCAGGCACTTGATCCGCGGTTGAATCGGGACAGGAAGAGGTGGAAGGGTATCCAATCCCCGGATGATATCTGGGATGAAATCCTAAAAGCCGCTCGAATCCCCGGTACTACCTCTGCTCCCAGGCTGCAGCCCATCGCTGCCCGTATTGTTATGTTACAAAGTGGTATGAGGGCGCCCATGGGGGTAAAGATCAAGGGTCCGGACCTGGCAACCATTGAGAACGTGGGCCTGCAAATTGAAAAATATTTAAAAGAGGTACCCACCATTGAATCCTCAACCGTTATTGCCGATCGCATTGTGGGTAAACCCTATCTGGAAATTAAAATTGACAGAGAAGCCATTGCCCGGTACGGTATCATGGTACAACAAGTACAAAAAGTGATTGAGGTTGCCATCGGTGGAAAACAAATCACCACTACTGTGGAGGGCCGCGAGCGTTACCCGGTGCGGATTCGCTATTTACGGGAATTACGGGATAATTTGGATTCATTGAAGAAAATTCTGGTACCTGCCCCCGGGGGCCTGCAGATTCCGTTGGGGCAATTGTCCACTTTCCATTATGTCAGGGGCCCGCAAATGATTAAAAGCGAGGATACATTCCTGGTGGGTTATGTAGTGTTTGATAAAAAACCCGGTTATGCTGAGGTCGATGTGGTTAAAGCTGCGGAAAACTATCTTAGCCACAAACGTGCATCCGGGGAGTTGATAATTCCGGCCGGCGTCACCGCCACTTTTGCCGGAAGCTATGAAAACCAGCTGCGATCTGAAAAAACATTAATGATCATACTCCCCATTGCCCTGCTTATCATTTTTTTAATCCTCTATTCTCAATTCAAGAAAGTTTCCACCACCGGCCTGGTGTTCTCAGGGATTGTGGTGGCCTGGTCGGGAGGATTTATTATGCTCTGGCTCTACAGCCAGCCCTGGTTTTTGAATTTTTCAATTTTTGGCACGCACATGCAGAATCTGTTTCAGATTCACCCCATTAATCTCAGTGTGGCGGTCTGGGTAGGGTTTCTCGCACTCTTCGGTATTGCATCCGATGATGGTGTGATTATGGCCACTTACCTAGATCAGAGGTTTGCCGCGAAATCTCCAAACAGTGTGAAGGAGATCCGCGAGGCTACCATTTTTGCCGGTGAACGGAGAATAAGACCCGCCCTGATGACCACAGCCACCACCCTGCTGGCCCTGCTGCCAGTGCTCACATCTACAGGCCGGGGATCAGACATCATGGTGCCCATGGCTATTCCCACCTTTGGCGGTATGGTGTTGGCTCTATTGACCCTGTTTGTGGTGCCCGTGGGTTATTGCTGGATAAAAGAGATTCAATTCAAACAAAAAAATCTGGGATAACATTAATGTTGAAGAAAAAAAGTTGAATTTGGAACCGGATTGGAATTTTATACGTTATATAGTTCAAACAGAATAGGAGAATTGTTATGGGTGTAAAAAAAATACTTTTGTTGGTTTTAATTGTGATTATTTCTGCCTCATTGACGCAGGCTACTGTCAACAAATCGATCCATTTGCAGGCGGGCCAAACAGTGAGCAGGGGGTTGAGCTCTGTAAACGGCAGTATCTATGTGGCGA
>CBFDCH010000412.1:0-3368 GCA_965603235.1 uncultured bacterium
TGGTCCCTTAATCCACAGGCCATTATAAATCAAGAGGAAGCTGGTACACCAGGCCTAAAAGAGCGCTTAGAGGCCATGGCCCACATCCAGGACCGTGGTTATAAAATTGGCATCCATATGGATCCATTGCTATATACGCCGGACTGGAAATCACAATATAAAAATTTAGTGAAACTGATTGCCGCGGCCATTAAAGCGGATAAAATCGCCTGGTGGAGTCTGGGCGCCTTGCGCTTTCCCCCTGACCTGAAGCAATATATTCTAAAAAACGAACATTCCAACCTGTTTAGCGGTGAACTGATAAAGGGATTCGATGGTAAATTCCGGTATTTTAAGCCGCAGCGGTTCGATTTATTCGCATTTTTAATAAAAACGATTCAGCAGCAATTTTCCGGGGATATCCCCTTATACCTCTGTATGGAGGATGAAGAGTGCTGGGCCGGCCTGCTGCCTCACATCAAACCGCAGCAGGAATTTATCAATCGCTACCTTTATGAGGCAGCTTACCGATGATTTGGGCCTTGCCCCGCGGTTGAAATTCTATTTCCAATCCCCTAAAATAGGAACATGATTAAAAGATTTGCACTTACCCTTTCCCTCGTGCTCCTCCTCTCGCTTATGTCCATGGCAGAGGTAATCAGGTTGAAGGGAAATGTTTTTATTCAGGGCACCATACTTAAACGAACCAACAAGCTGATCATTATTGATCTGGGATACGATGTACTGCGCATCCCGCGCAGCGAAATTGTCGAAACACTGACCCAAATGCCCCAGGCTGAAGCCAAAGAGGAGGCGAAAAACCATCTCTTTTCCACCAAATCAATGGCCGAAATCTCCACACAGGAAGGTGTTCGTCAATTTGGCCCGGCTGTTGTGACCATAAAGTCTCCCCGGGGGCTGGGATCCGGGTTCATCATCAATCCTTTAGGCTACGTGATCACAAATTTTCACGTAATTAAGGGTCAAAAACACATTTCCATCATTCGCTTTAAAAAAATGAATGAGACCATGAAGCGGATTGTCCACAACAAGGTCCAGATTGTTGCCCTCGATTCTTTTCATGATATCGCTGTCCTGCAGATTACTGACAATAAAAACGATCCCCTGCCCTTTGTGTTCCTGGCTCCCCAGGAGCAGGGGACAATAGGAGAAAAAATATTTGTCATTGGCAATCCTTTGGGACTGGAAAGGACGGTGACCGAAGGGGTGCTCAGTCATACCGGCCGGAATTTTGGCGGGCAGATATTTCTACAGATTGATGCGGCCATCAACCCCGGCAATTCCGGAGGCCCCTTGTTCAACAACAATGGCGAGGTCATTGGCGTCATCAATATGGGGATTACACGCATGCAGGGACTCAATTTTGCCATCCCCATCTGGCAGGTAAAATTCGTCCTCAATCATGTGGACCTCTATACTTACAACGAGGCCAATCCTCTCTCAGGATATTTCTACTCCTCTCCTCCGCCAAATCCAAACAAAAAAAAGGACCGGGCTCCGAGGAGAAAATAAATTGAAAAAAATCGCTGCCATCGCCTTCATTGTTTTTTTCTTGTCCGCTTTATCTATCTACCCTCTCCAACGCGCTGACCTGTTAAAAAAGAACAGCCAGGTCATATTTCATATCTCCAATATTGAAGGCTGCCTCAAAGCCTTAAAACAATCGCCCCTTGGGCAACTTCTCTACAGCAAACAAATGAGGCCGTTTTTTTTGAATCAGGACGTTGACCAGGCAATCTATAAATATATTAGCCTCAAGCAGAGAGGGCAAAAAAAGGGGGAAACCTCTGATATTTTTCTTCAAGCACTGCAATTGCTAAAAGGAGAATTGATCGTTGGATTTTACAAAAATCCACCTACCAATGACACCTCATTCTGTATCATTGCGCACATGTTACCCGCCGATTACCAGAACCTGATACGGCTGGACGCCCGATTGAGACAAATGGAAAAAAACAGGGAATTGGTGCGCAAACACCATTTCAGAGACATTGAAATCCTAAATTTTATTAAAGAGACGGAAAATGGCAAAACCTCGAATTGGCAGGCCCTGGTAAAAAACACCCTGATTTACGGACCGGACAGGCATTGGCTGGAATCATGTATTGCCCGCATGCAGCAGGAGGATCTCCAATCAAATTCTCCACCTGCCCAACTCAAACTCACCCTGACAAAACATTTTATTAATGACCTGGTGCAACCCAATCAAGGAGCAGAGGCCGCAGAGTCTTTATCTGAACAAACCGCTATCCTTAAAGGCATGGGCTTTGACAGCTTCCAGGGGCTTGATTTAAAGGTAAATTTTTTAGCAAACCTGGCAGAAATTGCCCTGAACATCAAGGCAAAGCCAATGAATCATGGCATTTGGCAGCTATTGGGTGATCAGGCATTGCCCGTTCGCCACCAATTGCCTTATGTGCCGGCAAATATCTATTCCTACCAGGTTATCCGGCTCAATTTCGTCTCTTTCTGGCAGGAATTACCCAAAATTTTCGCCAATGTCAATCCCCAGCTTGGCCGTCAATTCAATATGTTTTTGAGCTATATCAACAATACCCTGCAAATCAATCTTTCAGAAGATTTTATAGCAAACCTGGACAATTTATTCACCAATTACTCTGTTTTGCAGGGGATTAAGGAGATGGAGTGTTTCGCCTGGCAACTGCGAAATCCTCTCAAAATATCCATGACTTTGCAAAAAGTTTTTTCCAAAACCTCCTTCATACACGCCACACTGCAGGAAAACCTTGATATCAGCAACCAAAAGGGATATACACTCTATACAATCAGACCAAAATTGACTGAAAAAAAGGGACAAAATTCGCCCATTTCCATTGCCGTGGTTGATAGAAACTTAATTTTTGGAGTGGATGATCTTGTTCGTTCCTATATTAATGCAGTGAACAGCAGAGAGAATCAGCCCGATTTTTATCGATCCCCCTTGTTCAATAAAATGATAAGAACCGTTCCGGAAAAAGCGGTTGGCTACGGATTAATGGATTTTACCAAGGGGGTGAAAACACTGCTCTCTATTTTAGATCTCACCTCCCCACAAAATAGTCAGAGCAGCACCTCGACCAAATCCACCACCAACACTGCGGTGGAAAAAGTGGTCGATTTTAGTAAATTGCCCTCCTCCAATTTTATTTCCTCTTTTTTTAGCCCGGGTTACAATTATATTTTAAAGGAAAAGGATAGAATCATCATAAAAACAACCATACACTATCCAAAAAAGAGATAACATGAAACAAACCTCAATATTTTTACTCCTATTTGTTTTGCTATTTTGGCTGAGCCACCCCCTTTATAGCAATAGTCAAACCAATCCGCGTGACTTCGGTTTTGGTGCTATGGAAATTTTTCAATTC
>CBFDCH010000413.1:0-3367 GCA_965603235.1 uncultured bacterium
TTGCTTCAGCTTTACCTGGGAGCGTTTGTGTCCCTGTTTGGCTGCTTTTTGATACCATTTGATTGCGAGTCCCATATCTTTTCCCACACCCTTGCCCAGCTCAAAGGCCAGGGCATAGTTGAATATGCCGTTATTGTACCCCTGCTGGGCGGACTTGTAGTACCAGGCAACTGCTGTGCGCTGGTTTTTTTCCACCCCTTCGCCCCGTTCATACATCACTCCCAGCATGCTCTGGGCTGCGCGGTGGCCCTGGTTGGCCTGGGCCACATCCTTGACCACGCCAGTGGCAAAATAGTACATTTGCGCCAGGTTGTACTGGCCATATTTGTCCCCTCTTTCAGCAGCCCGGCTGAACCAGGCGAGGGCCTGCTGCAAATCTTTTTGTACACCCCAGCCGTTTTTATACAAATTGCCCAGCTGATTCTGGGCATCCAGATTATTCTTCCTTGCAGCTATTGAGAACCATTTGAAAGCCTCGTTCCGGTTCTTGGGAAAAACTTTGCCTGCCAGATACCAGCGAGCCACCTTGTTGCAGGCATCTGCATATCCGCCATTGGCTGCCCTTAAATACCATTGTGAGGCGGTGAGAAAGTTTTTCAGAGTGCCGCGGCCCATTTCATACATCACACCCAGGTTGTACATGGCCAGTGGGTAGTTCTGTTTTGCCGCTTTTTGGAACCATTTGATGGCGCGGCTTTCGTTTTTTTTGACCCATTTGCCCTTGGAGTATAAAAAGCCCAGCTTGATCTGGGCCTGTTTTTGGCCGCCCTGAGCAGATTTTTGGTACCAGGTGAGGGCGGTCTTTGCGTCCGGTTCCACACCCCAGCCCCGCTCATACATCTCCCCTGTCCGGTACTGGGCATAGGTATCCCCTTGATTGGCAGCCTGCTGGTACCAATGGGCTGATTGTTTTAAATCCTTGGCTACGCCCTGTCCCTTTTTATACATGTTGCCCAGGTTAAATTGGGACAGTACATTACCACCTTTGGCTGCCTGATGGTACAGGGCCACGGCTTTTTTGATATCTTTGGGCAGACCGTCGCCGGTTTCATATATTATGGCCAGGCTGTTTTGGGCGCGATGATCACCCCCCTTGGCAGCCAGGGTGTACCAATGGCCCGCCTGTTTCATGTCTTTTTTCACCCCGCCCAGGGCGCGGCGGAAGAAGACCCCCATATAATACTGGGCCTCTACGTTCCCTTTTTCAGCCTCAGGTTTGAGCAGTTGAAAGGCTCCTTTGTAATCACTCTTTTCCATGGCCAGTATATAGGCGGCTTTCTCTTTTTTTTCGTCCTTTTGCGTCTTTCTGGCTGCAATGGAATTCGTAAATGGCATCAAAAAAATGGTTAATAAAAACAGGGTAAATAAACGTCTCATCTCAACCTCACGGTACATATTTTATATTAAAACAATCCCGAAACCAAGGTCAAAATTCACTCAAACAGACGGATTTTTTCCCCCTAACGGGGAACAATCACCATTTTGTTCAACATCATAGGCTTCGTTCAAAGGAAAAATTCATCCGTACCATTATCTTATAAATGGACTCTAATCTCTTTTTCTTTAGGGATTGTTTGTAGGAAACGTCTTTGCGCGAACGGACCATCCCCAACTCGCGTGCCCCATAATTTCGCTACTGCGAAGCAACAAGAGCGAAATTAGGATGGGGACACTGTCCCTACCTTTTGAAAGAAAGTCTGAGCGAATGAGGACCGGAGGCGGAAATTGCGCACAATTTTCGGCGTTAGCGATGGGGATGTCCGTGGGAGCAAACGAGATTTTTCGTAATAGGAAGCCCTTCTCTTTACGTCTGAATTTATCTTTTCACTGCGCAGTGATGTTGTCCCTGGGGGAGCACAAAATGGTTTTTAAAGATGATGGCGCAGTGCGCCTCCCTCATTTTGACCTTAGATTGTCAAAATATCCTTAACTCGCTCGCGTTTCCAAGGACCGACTCGCTCGCTCAGACAGCCGGATTTTTTCCCCCTAACGGGGAACAATCACCATTTTGTTCAACATCATAAGCTCCGTTCAAATGATAAAATTCATCCGTACCATTATCTTATAAATGGACTCTGTCCGTGGGAGCAAATGATTTGTTTTTTTAATCGAGGAGTTTGCCGAGCAGGGTGTGGAGGAGGGCGTAGACGGGTTTTAGTTGGTCATCCGGAACCACATCGCTGCTGCCTCCCATACTTCCATCGACAAAGCGGTAGCCAATACCCATAACCATAACCTGGCCCTTGCCAAAGGCGGCCTGGGCCACCACGGTTTTGTCGCCCAATTTGATTACAGGAGTTCCACCGCTGAGGGTAACCGCTTTTTCAATATTAATGGCAGGAGAATCCCCTTGCTGGTATGAAGCCTTGGCCACAATGTCGCCGTGATTTACACTGATACCGAATGGTTGCAGCAAGTGGTTGGCGGTAGATTCGGGATTTTCAGCCGCCTCTACCACCAGCAGGTTGCCGCCTGCCTGGACAAAGGTTTTCATTTTTTTGATGTAGCTGGCAGAGGGTTTGCGGTTGGGATAGATGACAACCTGCAATTTGCTGCCCTTGAATAGGAGTTTATGATTGCGATGGGGAAAGGTGCCCATCCTTAAAATGGCTCGTTCCAGCAAACCATATTCTTTTTCCTTGCCCGAGATAAAACCGTTCAACGGCAAGGAGGCTCCGGAAATTATCCGGTCAATACCTGCATGCGGCACAGGGCGTTCTGCTGCCGGAAATTGAGGTTTTGCCAGATTAAGGCCCATGGCGGCGATTGTCCAGCCGAGCATACCTGCTGCCAGGACAAAAATCAGGCCTTGTTTGTTGGTGAAACCTTTAAACAATGAAAAGCCCAGAATGATAATTCCCAGCCAGCCCAGAATCATGGGCAGGCGGCTGTGCCCCTTGTGGTTCAACCAGTTAATCATACCCATCATCAATTCCATCTTTCCCGGTTCAAAGGCACTGAAATTTGCGAATATGGTGGAATCGGTGAATGCGGCCACCCGGCCCCGGCCAAAATGGCTGGACCATAATTGTACAAAGGCCCCGTAGCGCATCTCAGCCGAATCTTCAGGCTGAGGGTAATAGTTGGACACATGGTAATTAGCACTCAGGTTTTTCAAACCCAGTGAGCGGATGGCTGCGTTTCCACCCCTGTCCAGCGGTTCGATTGAGCAGGAGACGGCAAAATCGAGCCACTTTATATAACTGACTATGGGGTGGGGAAAAACAGGCGGGCGATAATATTGCTCAAATACGGAATCAATGCCAAAGAGGCAGTCGTAACGGAAACGGAAGCCAAAGGGTTTGGCCACATGATTTAAATAAGTGCCGGAACCGAACACATTGGTGTGTTCACCCATAAGCAGCAG
>CBFDCH010000414.1:0-3361 GCA_965603235.1 uncultured bacterium
CAGGTGTTTAACAGAAAATTTCTTGTCCGGGTTATAATTTTGCGCGGAAATTGAATATATAAAAAATAAAGAAAAAATTATCAGCATTAAAGTTTTCAGGATTTTCATTTATTACCTCCTTTACTTCAATCTTTTTAGTCTGAGCTTTTCAATAATTTTAGCGTCCACCCAGTAAATATCTCCTTCTCCATTTCCCGGACTATCCAGTATTTTAATAACCTCATTATAGGTTAATGCCGTTTCAGAATAAGATTTATAAATTTTTCTGTTACTGCGAAAAAAGATAAATTTTCTATCTGGTGAAACAACCGGATCCACTTCTCGATATTGAGTATTTATTTGTGCACCCATATTTCTTGATTTCGTCCAGGTATCATCCTCTCTTTTGAAGCTAATATACAAGTCACTTTCTCCAAATCCATCTGAACGCCCATTCGAACCAAATATGATATAGCTTTCATCCGGTGCAAGAAATGCATCCCAATCACCAAATTCTGAGTTTATGGCATCGCTCAGTTTTTCCGGTTTATCATATCCTCTCTCATTATGTTTTGAGATATAGATATCCCATCCTTCATCGCGATCAGAAGCAAAGTACAAATCACCGGACTTGGAAATCGTGGGGTACAAATCGTTTTTTTCTGAATTGATAGGGGGACCGGGATTTCTAGGTTCTCCCCAGCCTTTTCCCTCCCTCTCAACAATCCAAATATCCGTGGTCGCCATTGGTTCACCTTTCCCATCCAATGGTCTATTTGAACGAAAGAGGATTTTATTACCATCGTATGAGAAGTGAGGCTCCCCATCTCGATATTTTCCGGAGAATGAGGCTACTTGTGGACCTGTCCACCGATTTTTATCATGCTTCATGTACAGAATGACCATCTTACCAAGACCACCAAAATGATAAAATAGTTCCTTTCCATCAGGAGAGAAAGTAATGCAGCCATCATGATGGCCAGTTGATATTATGTCAGGCGCAAAAAGCTCAGGTGTTTTACCCGGCGGTTTCTGACCCAGATAGGGCCCTTTTAAAATCGGAAATTGTTTCTGTGCCGCATTACCAACTGCATAAAGCAACATAATACCGGCAGCCAAGAATAGTACAACTCTTCCTTTCATATGCGCCCTCCTTTACATATCAAAATAATAAATGACCTTAAGTGATATACTGTTCATGTGGGGCTCTTCCAGGGTTGTGGCAAGATTCTGCCAATAATTTTGGCCAGTCAGTTGGTCAGAGGTGTAAATAACATTTTTCCAGTTCAAAAATATCTCGCTGCCAGGGGCAAAATTCCATCTCATGGTAAAGTCAATGTTAAAGGCATTGTAATTGACATTATGATTTGAGAGGTATGTAGACGAATCCAATTCCCCGGTCTGTTGCAGTTGGTAATAGGAATCATAAACAGCCTTTGAATGATAGTGTCTCAACCTGAAAGTCAGGGATAGTTTGCTGTTAAATATATAGGATGTTTCAAGTGTATTGACCGTTGTTTCTCGATTTCTTTTACCAAAATAGATTGCTTGAAGATCTGGATTTTGATCAACATATCCCAACTCATTCTCATGGTTTTCATAATTAAATTCCAACCGCAGGTTAAGGTGGTCATTGATCCTAAAATATGGAACCAGGCCAATCCAGAAAGACCGGGTATTGAAATCATAATCATAGGAATTGAGTGTATCAATGGCAGCCTCCAGCCAGATTCTTTTCCGGGGATCGGTTTGTCCGAATATTCCATATTTAAAATATTTGTAATTTTTAAAAAATCGTCCCTTAACCCTGGGTTCATAATAATCGTTGCGGTCCTGGGGGGCGTTTTCAAAGCGAAAACCAAATTGGCAGTGGTTCTTAAAATTAGCTGAAATCTGGTAATTGTAGAAAAATTCTGTAAAAGCACTAGGTTCAAACACCCTGCTGTAGACGAGTTGAGCCTGATTGCTTAATGATAAAAAACAGGCAAAAGGCTTGGAAATCTGGTGGCTTACGCTAAATTGATTGATGATCTCATTGTTGCGCCTCAGGTAACCGAGGTCATTTTGGTTATAATCATCACTGATCACTGACAGATCATATTTTAATTTAAAGTCACCACCGATTTTTCCTCCCTTTAAAAGTGCTTTGTAACCATTGCTCGTGTGTTGGTTGAGTGAAATCCAACTGGATCCTAAAATTCCGGCCATACTATAGGTGTTGGTCCGATCCGCCAGTTTAAAATCCAGCGCTGTTACATTTGCCACATACCCTTTTCTGATTACATTGGTATTTACCAGGCTGATATAAGAATGGGAAAAAAGGGTTTGATCCAATACCACGATATTGTAATTGGTAAAAGGTTGGGTTGTTATTTTTCTCTCTATTCCGGTAACCTGATTAAAGATTGTGGCAGAGGTTCTGGAGGTCATGGCATTCAGCAAACCGATACCCAAACCAAAGTTTGTTCTACCCGATATTTTTGTTGCATTAATCAAACGGGTTTCCAGAGGATTCTTCTTCACCTCTTCGTATTCAAGCAGTTCCTCCTCAGTGAGGTCATGATTGACAGGTTTATCTCCTATTCTCCGTGAATAAAACAGATCACCCTTTTGAAACAGTCCGATTCCCTCAGTAAAGAACTGCCTTTTTTCGTTGAATTTTAACTCGTAGGGGGACAAATTCAATTCCACATCGTCGGATTGAACCTGGCCAAAATCCGGGATCAAGGTCGAATCCAGGGTGAAGCTGTCAGTGATACCATATTTCAAGTCTACGCCTCCATTATAGAGAAACTCACTTTTCTGCCCTGTTTTGAACTCCAAATAACTGGAGACGTATGGGGTAAAAGAGAGTCTGAGGGGGGGATTCAAATTCTCAATACCCCTCCATTCCCCCATTTTCTTCCACCAGCCAGGATAGTTGATATCCACGAAATTCCACTGATCCCACTCCTGGTTCCGAGCAATCCATCTCCAGAAATTAATGCCCCAATTCTGAACTGGTTCACTGGTAAACCTAAGAGCGCACATTGGAATCTTTATTTCCACCACCCAGCCGTAATCTGTTACTGCCATCCTGCTTTCCCACACTGCATCCCAGGCGATTTCATGTTGATCCCCAAAAATTTTTACATCCCTTTGTGCCCCGGCTGCGGTCACATAGAAAAAAACTGAATTAAGACCGTCGTTATAAGGGCTGATAAGAACTGCAAATATATCCCCATTCATCCCTGGTGGGATCTGGTCTCTAATACTGACCGCTTTCTTTATCTTTTCTGGAGATCGGTCATAACAGACTGCGCCAATGTATATTGCCTGATCATCGTATCCAATTCTAACCTCGGTCTTCTGGGAGGGAGGTTTGCCATTGTCTGGGCTGTAT
>CBFDCH010000415.1:0-3357 GCA_965603235.1 uncultured bacterium
GACTTTGGAATCATGGGAAGCTTCAAAGCATCATCGGATGACCACACCGGCTGACTGTAGGCAGCCGGCAACTCATTTATTCGAGATCCGGTTGCAATAATACAGTGTTTGAACTGCAGGTCTATCTCATTCTCATTTTGAATAGTCAGGGAATGGGAAGATTTAAATTGCGCCCTGCCCTGAATCACCTCAATTTTTCTCTTTTTAATCAGAGATGAGATGCCACTGCTCAGGGTTTGGACAATCGACTGGGTCCATGCCCTCAATCTGTGGATATCCAGTGTCGGATCCTTGAATGTCAATCCCATTTTCGACGCAAACCGTGCCTGGTGGCAGAGCTCAACCGCATGGATCAGGGCCTTGGAAGGGATACATCCATCCAGAAGACAGGTTCCTCCCAATCTTTGGTTTTCTTCAATCAAGAGTACTTTTTGCCCAAGATCTGCCAGTCTTAACGCCGCAACATAGCCGCCAGGACCAGCGCCAATAATAGCGACATCTGTTTTTTTGACAATTTTTTGATGACTCACAATTACCCCTTCACCATCTCACGGGCATGATAGGAACTGCGGATCAAGGTACCGGATTCCACCTGCTGAAATCCCATGTCCAGGGCAACTTTCTTAAGCTGATCAAATTCTTCCTGGGAATAAAATTTATCAATCGCTGCATGGGCAGAAGAAGGTCGCAGATATTGTCCGATGGTCAACATCTCACATCGGGCGGCAAGCAGGTCCTTAAAGGTTGATATGATTTGTTTCCGGGTTTCCCCCAATCCTACCATTAAACCGGATTTGGTTGATATTTTCGGTTGATATTTTTTGGCCTGTGCCAGGATATCCAAAGAAGTCTGGTAGTTTCCCTTGGGACGAAGTTTTTTGAAAATCTCTTTCACGACCTCAATATTATGATTTAAAACATCGGGTTGGCTATCAACAACTATTTTTAATGCCTCAAAATTTCCATTGAGATCTGAAATAAGGAGTTCCACCTGGCACTGGCTGATTTTTTTAATCTCACGGACGACATTCACAAAATGGCTGGCACCGCCATCCGGCAAATCGTCCCGTGTCACACAAGTGATGACCGCATATTTCAACTGCATCTGTTGTATGGCATGCCTGATATTACGGGGTTCCTGGG
This sequence comes from uncultured bacterium, assembly GCA_965603235.1. Lineage (GTDB taxonomy): Bacteria > Acidobacteriota > Aminicenantia > UBA2199 > UBA2199 > CBFDCH01. The sequence continues at coordinate 1,144 of CBFDCH010000415.1, forward strand.
GATCCAGTGGTTGCGGAGTTCCGGTTCCGACATTGCAATAGAGACAGTTACGGGTGCATATGTCCCCCATGATAAGAAAGGTGGCTGTATTTTGTGAAAAACATTCATACCGGTTGGGACAATTGGCCTCCAGGCAGACCGTGTGCAGATTGTTCTCTTTGACTAGGTTCAAAACCTTCTTGTATTTTTGCCGGTTAAAGGGTTTGATTTTAATATGTCTATACATTCTCGCTCAACCTATCTTTTGCTTAATCTCAATTTTTCCCGGCTATCGCTTGATCAAAAGTTTCATGCGCCGGACCGCTTCATTCATGCCGATAAACGCAGCATTGGCAATAATTGAATGACCGATGTTCAATTCTTCGATTTCTTTGATGGCCACAATCGGATGAACATTCTGGTATGTCAGGCCGTGTCCAGCCAGGACAGTAAAACCCATCTTGTCGGCGTACACCACTGCCTTTTTGATTTTATCCAACTCTTTTTTTACATCCCTGCTATTCCATATTTCAGCATATTTGCCGGTATTGATCTCTATTGCCCGTATGTCCAGCTTATAGCAGGCCCTGATTTGATTGGGATCAGGATCTACAAAAACGGACACCTCCAGGCCTGCAGACTGTAGATTGCTTGCTACATCTCCAACCTTGTCACTGTACATAATTACATCAAGCCCTCCGGTAGTGGTAATTTCATCCGCAGTCTCAGGTACCAGAGTGCAGAGATCTGGTTTGTATTTTAAAGCAACCTTAACCATTTCCATTGATACCGCCATTTCCAGGTTTAACTTTGACTTGATAATGGTCCTTAACAATTCGAGATCTCTCTCCTGGATATGCCTTCGGTCCTGTCTCAAATGAATGGTTATTCCATCAGCACCAGCCATCTCAGCCAAAACTGCCGCGTATACCGGATCAGGTTCACTGGTCATACGTGCTTGCCTGAGGGTTGCGATATGATCAACATTTACTCCCAACCGCATATTATCCTCCTATATCTGATAAAATTAAATCTTCAAATCTCTGTAAATGAGCGTTAATGGTTTCCGGGTCCCCGGACTCAATCATAATGCGGATTTTTGGTTCAGTCCCCGAATAGCGGATCAAAACCCGGGAATCCTTTCCACACCTGGCATTGAATTCGGTTATCATTTTTTGGAGTTCGCTCCAGCTGGCCAGATCCTTCTTTTCTCTGACATGAAAGCTCCGGGTTACCTGGGGGAATAGTTTTATCAGGGGAAAAACGTCGCCAGGGTGTAAATTAAAATGGAGGAGAGCCCTGAGAAAATAAATGGCAGAGAGGATGCCGTCACCGGTCCGCTGGAGCCTGCTTAGAATTATGTGGCCTGCCTGTTCCCCTCCCAGCATTACATTGCGACTCTTCATCTCTTGATACACATGCTTGTCACCCACATCTGTTCGTATCAGCTGGTAGCCCATTTTTGCCAAGGAAAGTTCCAGACCTCCATTGGACATTATTGTCCCGATAACAATTTTCTCCCCCGCCGGGTCTGTATCTTCAAAATATTTGGCCAATAGATAGAGGAGATGGTCCCCCTGCAAAACATGGCCCTTGTTGTCTGCCACAACCAACCGATCACCATCACCATCGAACGCGATACCAATTTCGGCATTTTCCGTTTTTACCTTTTGTACCAGGCTGTCGGGAGAGACGGAGCCGCATTTTTCATTGATATTCCTGCCCGTGGGCAGGGAATTGATTACCGTGGTGGTGAATCCTGTATCGGCCAGGACCTCCGGGGCGATCTTATAGGTGGCCCCATTGGCACAATCCAGTACAATTTTAAGTTTCTGATTTTTAAGTGGTTCCAGCTGTGAAAATAAAAATTGTTTATAGTCATTGATTCCAACTTCTTCGATAAAATGATCCGTTGGTCCGAAAAATCCTTCTCTCATAACACTGAAAAAAATGTCTTCGATTTTATCCTCATCTGCGGCGGATATTTTCTCACCCTGACAATTAAAAACTTTAATACCATTATCATAAAAGGGATTGTGAGAGGCGGTAATCATAATGCCGTAATCAAAATCATTCTTGGCAATGATGTGTGAAATTCCAGGTGTGGGCACAACACCACAGCTAGTTACCCTTTCCACGCCTGTCAGCCCCTGTTGTAAAAGCAGTTCAATTTGTTTGCCCGATTCCCTGGTATCCCGGCCTATAATTACTTTTGATCCCGGGAGAACAGCATTA
>CBFDCH010000416.1:0-3341 GCA_965603235.1 uncultured bacterium
TGCTGATTACCGGGAAAACCAGGAATCTAAGAATGGAGCGATACTCTCTTGTTTTTATGAGACGAACCAGCAAAACGACTGCCAGAAAGAGGATGACCGGGATGTATTTTAAGTGAAACCAGGGAATCAGTGACAGCAACAGGCCGCACAACCAGTATTTGCGGCTGTGAATGGCTGCCAGGTAAGCGATGATAAGTAAAGCGGCAGCCGGCAATTCTGGGTAAAGGTGGAGGGAGTGGAAAGCCAGGGGATAGATGGTAATGAACGCCAGCCACCAACCGCTGATATTTTTTTTCGGAAATTTTGCTTTTAACAGGTAAAAGAGGCTGAGAGCAAAGAATGAGTTTAGCAAAGCGGCCACCAGCCGGAAAAAGAGGTGGGAGGGAATCCAGGAGGAACAGAGCCGGAAGATAAAATAAAACGGTACCAGCAAAACCGACAGGCCCGGCATGTGAAAGGATCGCAGCTTTTCTTGGTGTACCTTTCCATGAGAATTGAGCTGCAGGGGATGAAAGCTTCGGTAGGTTTGTTGCTCCATATTATTGTTTAAGTCGAGATCGCCATCCTCGGCCAGGCTCTGGCTCATCATGATATAGTGTGGTTCATCTCCGGAAAGATAGATGCCCTGAAAATATAGGATAAAGGCAAAGGAAGAAAAAATTAGCAGGGCAGTCAACCAGATATAGACCGGTTTTTGGTTTGTCACGTTGATAGTGAATCTGGCCTTACTTCTTTGGCTGGCGTAATTGCAGATAATGCCAATTAAAAGAAATGAGATCAAACGGATATTAAAATCACCAATTGAAACTTGTTTTACCAGCAGGATGGGAGAAAACATGAGGAAGAGCAGGGCAGGGGGTGAATCAGATTGTTGGGGCAGGAGGTAAATATATGCGCCGAGGATTATCCCGCAGAGGAGAAAAATATCCCAGCCGCTGCTCCCTAGAAAGATGACCGTGAAGAAAAGAATCAAAATGATGGGCGACAACCACAGCCGGTAACTTTGACCGTTTTTGCGCTGGTCAGGTTTGTGAACCTGTTGAAACGGAGGTTGCATTATATTTTTCGTAGAGTTCTCTGGCAGTTTCCAGATCTTCTATGTCATCAATCTCCATGCAGAGTTCATCCTGGCCAATATAGATTGGAACCAGGTGTATTGAGTCATTTAAGAGTTCATTTAGGGCATTTTCAGCATAACAGTGGACCTTGTTCTGCTCAACATACTCGATGATACGGTCAAGCCACAGGGCAAAGGAGGATTGTGAAAAGCGGTACATGGGTGCCAGAAAATGGCACTCTTCTCCCTTGAGAGTGGTACCGATCTCAAGGATTCTTTGCTGCTGAATTCTGGCTTTAAAGTCTTTCTCCGGGCGGTCATGCTGACGGACAATGGCACAGCTTTGTTCTTCGTTGTGAATTAACTTATCCAGCACTTGCTGAGCAAATATCAGATCGCCATGCAGTAAAATAATGTCATCTTGCAGCTCATCTTTGGCCCGGTATATGGAATAGATATAATTGGTCTTGTCATAGAGTTCATTTTTTATTGTTGTGATTGAGAGCTCTTTGCGGTAGGGGTTGAGGAAGGCATCCAGCGCATTTTCAAACGGGCCGCTGGTAATTACTATCCGGTCAATTCCTGCCTGCTTCAACATGGATAATTGGAGATCCAGTATGGTTATACCGTTGATTTTTACCAGACACTTGGGGATGTTGTCGGTAAGGGGCTGCAAACGTTTGGCTATGCCGGATGCAAGGATGATAGCTTTCAAAATATTTCTCCTAAAAGATGTTGAATGGAATTTTGTTCGATTTTTCTGGGATTATTGCCGGCCCGCTCTGGGGTGTAGGACTTGGATACAATAAATGGAATATCTTCCCTTTTTATTCCATGGTCGCGTAGCTTTAACTTCACTTTCAAGGTAGCGGCTATCTCCTTCAATTTTGTGGTTAGCTGATCAATATTTTCCAGCTCAAATGAGTCAAACAGGATTTTGAAGCTATTCTGTAATCTAGCCAATGTCATTCTCTCCTGGAGATCCTCCGCCCCTGCCTGGAAATTTAACCGTGTTATATATGGCAGAGATAGATATACCGCAACACCATGGGAAATATTGAAGTGTGCGGTGAGGGGATAAGAGATGGAGTGGCACATGGTTGTTTTGGATATATTGATGGCTTTGCCTGACAGGTGGCTGGCCAGCAGGAAGAGGCCAAATTTTTCGGGTGAGTCGAGATGGTTCAGTCCTGCCAAAATCAAGCGGATTGCCTGTTTGGCATAGATTTGTGATTCTGAAGTGGCAGCCACTGCCCAAACCGACTCAATTGCCTGAGCGAGCCCATCCAGTACAACAGGACCCAGAATGCTGGGGGGGAGTGAATGGAGCAAGGTGGGGTCCAGGATTTTATAGCGCGGCTCCAGGGTGGGGTGGGAAAGGGAAATTTTGGTTTTGTCCTTAAAGATAGCGGCAAATGAGGTAGCTTCACTGCCTGTGCCGCAGGTAGTGGGAATCATGAAGAGGGGGATGTGTTTGGCCTGTTTGTTGCATGTTATTAAGTCATCGATGGTGGCACAGCCATTGGCATAGGCCAGGGCAATGGTTTTGGCCAGGTCGAGAATGGTGCCTCCGCCCAATGCCACAATCAGGCCGATCTTGTCGATTGATTTTACCTTTACATATATATTCTGGATGTCTGCTACCGGCAGGGCCATGCCTGAGTAGGAGAAGGTGTGCAGGTTCATGTCATTTTTTATTTTCTCGATGGTGTTGGCCGCACCACTGGGCTGGTATGCCCCCTTGTCATAAAAAAGTACAATATCCTTATGGTTTTTTAAAATAGAAGGTAACCGCTCCATGGCTCCTTCACCATAATATGTGTCTGGGTCCAGAAGTGGCAGTGTTTGTTGAACAAGGCTGGTGCTCTTGATTTTAATCTGCATTGTTATGTTTTTCCAGGAACTGTAAAGTATTATGATAATAAATATTTCAATGATTGGCAACCCCCTCATTCGTTAAAAACCGAGATTTTACAATTTGTTTAACAATTCCAACCGGTTTATATATCGGATCATCTTTTCTACACAAAATTGCCAAATAGGGAGTGGTTATGAGATAATAGACAGCAATGAAGCAGCTGTCAAAATCCTTATTGATCGTTAGTGCGGTGTGTGCTGGGTTTCTCTCCTTCATCATCAATGGCGCCTTAACCAATCCATTTCTTATCCTTTCCCTGATCGGGTTGGTTATACTTTCCTGGCGACAACGACAGGGACGGCATCATGTGGTTACCTGTTTCTTCCCCTTTTCGTCAGGTTTGCTATCATTTTCTTTACGGCTATT
>CBFDCH010000417.1:0-3327 GCA_965603235.1 uncultured bacterium
TCCAATGGCTGGTTCTGGTTGAAAATTAGAGTGTACCAGGTCAGCAACAAGAGAATAACCAATAATGGCAGACCAAGCAGCAAAAACTTCCGGTTTCGTTGCAAGAATTTTTCCTTTTTATGTTTGGTTTTTTCTGCATTTGGCTGAGATTTTTCTTTTTTTTCCTGGAGATCGGTTGCTATTTCCTGGCAACATTGGTATCGAACCTCCTGCTCTTTTTCAAGTAATTTAAATAAAATATGCTCAATTTTTTCAGAAAAGCCAGGTGAAAGTTTTCTGATTGATTCAGGTTTTTCATTTAAGATTGAATATACCACCGCCTGTTCATAATCTCCCCGAAAGGGAAGTTGACCTGTCAACATTTCATACAAAACCACGCCCAGGGACCACATATCCGTCCTGTGGTCCACTTCTTTTCCCTGGACCTGTTCCGGTGACATATAATGGATCGTACCCAGTGTGGAGGATTCTTTGGTTAATTGGGACACCCCTTTTAATTTGGCCAGGCCAAAGTCCAATATTTTAACCTGACCATCTTTATTGATAATTATATTCTGTGGTTTGATATCTCGATGGACAATACCGGCATCATGGGCCTTTTGTAAGCCTTCGCAGATTTGGGTGGCATAATCGATAACCTGGGAAAGAGGAAAAGGATTTGAGCCAAGAGATTCTTTTAAAGTTTTCCCTTCCACATACTCCATGGCAATATATGTCTGATCTTCGTACTCATTAATTTCGTGGATGGTTACAATATTGGGATGGTTGAGAGCTGCTGCTGCCTTGGCTTCTCTGTGAAATCGTTCCACGGGCGAATCGCCATTCGCCCCTACATTGGTTAACTCTTGCGGAAGAAATTTCAATGCCACCTTTCGATCCAGCTTTGTATCCTCTGCCAGATACACCACCCCCATACCGCCTTCACCAATTTTTTCGAGGATTTTATAGTGGGAGATAGTCTTGCCGATCATTATTTCAGGCCTGCATCCAGCAACATTTTTTTGACCCGGGGATCTTTATAGAGGGCATCACATCTGCCCATATCATGGCGGGTGGTGATAATAAACGAGCGTTTTTCTATGGCTTTTTTTACCCATTTCAGAGCCTCATCCATTTTTCCCACTTCAGCGTAAGCGATGGCCTGCGCTGCCGGGTATTCATATGTAGCAGGGTTAGATAATTTCTCCTCAAACAATATTTCCACCTTCATCACTTCTCCTTGGCGGATCTGTATTCGACCCCTGAGAAAGTCTCTACGGATTTGGGTTGTATTTTTATTAGCATATTGAAGGGCCATATCATAAGATTTATTGAACATATAAGCCATGGAAATGGCGAAGCGAGCCGGTTCAAAATCTGGTGTTTTCTCCAGAATTTGTTTTAAAATTTCAATCGTTTTTTCATATTCCCTGCTCGCCATATATATCCTGGCTTCCACGAATTGCATAATAATTGAGAAGGGGTCCAATTCCCGGGCTCTGGCAATCGATTTTTGGGCAAGTGTAACTTTACCCATGACATTATAATATTCCGCCAGCCACTGATGGGCAGTGGCATAATTTGGATTTAGTTTAATGGCTTTCTTCAACGCCGCCTCTGCTCCTTTAAAATCCCATTTCCAGTCACACTTAATCTCCCCAAGGGCTGCATGTGCCTGAGCCAGTTCGCTATCCAATGACAACGCTTTAAGACAATATTTTTCAGCTTTTGAATAAGCAGACTCAAATTTCACATCATGCAGTTTTCTCCAAGCATTATGTAAATCCCCAATAACCACATAGGTTTCTGCCAAACCAGAATACCCCAGTGCATATTCCGGATCAATGGCAACTGCTTTTTCAAAAAAGGAAATCGCTTTTAACAGTTCCGCAGGAGTACGTTTATTCCAATGGTACTTGCCCTGGAGGTACAATTGATAGGCTTCCATATTATCTGTGGGCCTTTTTGAAATTCTTTTACTTAATTCAGGAAACAGGGTGATTTTCAAAGTTTTGGCAATATGACCGGCAACATCACTCTGGATGTTAAAAATTTCCTTTAATTCCCTGTCATAAGTTTCAGCCCAGAGGTGGGCGTCCGTTTCTGCGTTGATTAACTGCGCTGTAATACGCACCCTGTTGTCCGACTGCCTGACACTTCCTTCCAAAATATTGGTGACACCAAGCTCCCTGGCCACGTCACTCAGTTTGGCATCCTTATTTTTGAAATAAAAAACCGAAGTCCGGGAGGTGACCTTTAAATCATTAATTTTGGATAATTGGGTGATAATATCTTCGGTAATGCCGTCGCAAAAATACTCATTTCCCTTATCCGGGCTCACATTTACAAAGGGTAGAACCGCTATGGATATTTTCTGTAGCACAGGAGTATCAACTGTCGGTTTAAAAAATAATTTGCCAATAGCCAGAGCAAGGATAATTACAATGGCAGCCAAAACAAGCCCAATACCCCATTTCTTTGACAAACCAGATCCTGGATCTTTACTGACAGGTTTCATTAACAGGGTGTCAGGATCTTTATCAAACACTATGTTAAGGAATCTTTGAATTTCGGAGCATCTGGAAAACCGTTGATCCGGAGATTTTGATAACAACATTTCAACCAGCTTGGAAACCTTTTTGGATATACCCGGCCTGATTGAATCAATCGGTTTGGGGGTTACATTGATGATCGCATAAGTCACCGCCTGCTCATACTCAGCCTCAAACGGCAACCGGCCGGTGATCATTTCATATAAAATCACGCCCAGGGACCAGATATCTGACCGTTTATCAACCTCTTCACCTTTGGCCTGCTCGGGTGACATGTAATGAACAGTTCCCAAAGTGGATGACTCCCTGGTTAATTGCTGCGCCCCCTTTAGCTTGGCCAGGCCAAAATCGAGAATCTTGACTTTACCATTTTTATCTATCAGGATATTCTGCGGCTTGATATCCCTGTGTACGATGTCTTGTTCATGGGCCAGATCCAAACCCTCACAGATTTGGTTGGTGATATCAATTATTTTCTCAAACGGCAATGGGCCCGAGGTAATCAACTCTTTAAGGGTGCTTCCCTCTATATATTCCATGGCGATATAGGTTTGATCATCAAATTCGTTTATTTCGTGGATGGTGACGATATTGGGATGGTTTAAGGCTGCGGCTGCCTGGGCTTCTCTGTGAAATCGTTCCACGGGCGAATCGCCATTCGCCCCTACATTGGTCAACTCTTTCGGAAGAAATTTTAAGGCCACCATACGTTTTAATTTAGTATCCTCGGCCTTGTAAACAACTCCCATGCCCCCTTCACCCAGTTTTTCCAGGATTTTATAGTGTGAAATGGTTT
>CBFDCH010000418.1:0-3323 GCA_965603235.1 uncultured bacterium
TGACCTATTATGGAGGCAATTACCATTTGTATGAGAGTAAAAAGGGAGCCGACCACCTCCTCCTGCAAGAAAAGCGGGAGCATCAACTCAAAATCCGCAAACAGCAGGAAGCCTTTATCAACCGCTTCCGGGCCAAAAACACCAAGGCCAGGCAGGTGCAAAGCCGTATCAAACAATTAGACAAAATGGAGATTATTGAATTGCCTCAGCCAGTACTTCGGCTCGATTTTTCCATTCCGCTGCCGATGAGCAGCTTCAAACATGTGCTACACATGGAGGATATCTCTTTCAGGTATGACCGGGAATGGGTATTTGAAAAGTTCAACCTCGATATTTTTCGAGGAGAAAAAATTGCCCTGGTGGGTATCAACGGTGCGGGCAAAACCACTCTGAGCCGATTGATATACAACGAGCTCTCGCCAGGACAGGGAAAATTGGTGATTGGCGAGCGAACAAAAATTGGTTATTATGCCCAGCATCAGATCGAAGCCCTGGATCTTCAGGCCACGGTTTATGATGAGGTGGCGGCCAGTGCTCACAGCCGGAATATCCCTAAAATAAGGGATTTTCTGGGGATTTTCCAAATTAAGGGAGACGATGTTTTTAAAAAAATCGAGGTGCTTTCCGGCGGCGAAAAGGCCAGGGTGTCTCTGACAAAAATGTTGTTGTCACCGGTAAATTTTTTAATCATGGATGAGCCCACCAACCACCTGGATCCCCAATCCAAAGAGGCCCTGGAAAAGGCCCTGGCAGAGTATGAGGGCACTTTGCTATTGATCTCGCATGACCGTTATTTTCTCGACAAAATCACGGAAAAGGTAATTGAACTAAAAAATGGGAAAATCGAAGAATATCAGGGGAATTATTCATATTATTTACAAAAAAAGCTAAAAAAAGACGTGTTTTTGCCAAAAACCAGTGAAATTCAAAAAGAAAGTAAAGATATAAAAAAAGAGCGCCGCGAGCAGCGCCGCTTGCAGGCCCAAAAGCGGCAGGAGCTGAGTAAGGAGAGAAACCGCTTATCCCGAGAAATAGAGGAGTTGGAAGAGAAGATTGACCAGTTGGAAAGGGAGAAGGGATCAATTGAGCAACAGATGATGGTTAAAGAGACCTATGAGGAGAGTAAACGGGTGGTGAAGTTGCAAAAGGAACAATTCAGGATCAGTAAAGAATTGCGGCTGGCTCTGCAGCAATGGGAAGAGGCCAATAAAGAATTTGAGGCCATCATGGCCCAATTGCGGGTATAACCCAGTCCTTATTGCTATTTACTCAATCCAGGCGGGCTGTTCCAAAGTGTCATTTCCCATGAATTGCTTCCAGTACATTTTATTATAGAGATCTCGTTGTCTTGACAAGGAAGGGAAATGATACTACCATAGTATTTTTTTAAAAGAGGAGTCGTCTATGAGTCAAATAACTGAATTAAAAGCCACCATTGAGACCAATAAGGGGATTATCCATCTGAATTTATTTGCGGACAAAGCCCCGCTCACTGTGGGCAACTTTGTCAACCTGGCCCAGCGGGGATATTATAAGGGATTGATTTTTCATCGCGTGATCGACAATTTTATGATCCAGGGGGGCTGCCCCTTTGGCCAGGGCAATGGCGGGCCCGGCTATACCTTTGCCGATGAATTTGTACCTGAACTGAAACATCACAAACCGGGCATCCTCTCCATGGCCAATGCTGGCCCAGCTACCAATGGCAGCCAATTTTTTATCACCCATGTGCCCACAGAGTGGCTTGACGGCAAGCACACGGTATTCGGCGAAGTGGAGGGTGAGGCGGATCAGCAGGTGGTAAATCAGGTCACTACCGGTGATGCCATAAAAAATATCACCATTGAGGGAGACATCTCGGCCCTCTTGTCATCCATTCAGCCCCAGGTTGATCAGTGGAACCAAACTCTGGATGAAAAATCCCCCAACCTTAGTTGAATTCTAACCATGAACCGGACTGGGCCCAAGGGCAAAATTCTGCAAATTGTATTCGGCACTGAAAATGTAGCTTCTCTGATTCCGGGCACCTTGTTGAGTGTTGGGGTAATGGTGGGGGCCATTGTACTCTCGGCCCAGCTGGGATTGCTGCTTAAAACACAATTTGACCTGTCAAAATCTCTGGTGTCGATGTTTTTGCTGGCCATTGTGCTGGGCATGGTGGTACGCAATGTGGTGCAACTCCCTTCTATCTTTCTGCCGGGTATTAAATTTTGCCTGGCCAAGTTGCTGCGCCTGGGCATTATCTTTTTGGGTATTCGTTTAAGCGTTATGGCTCTTGCCAGGATCGGCGCTGTTTCCCTGGTCATTGCTGTGATATGTGTGATTACCGGCCTGGCGGCTGCCTCCTGGCTGGCCAGGGCCTTTGGTGTGGAATCGCGACTGGGTACGTTGATTGCCGCCGGTACCAGCATTTGCGGCGTCAGTGCCATTGTGGCTGTCTCTCCCTGCATCAATGCCAGGGAAGAGGAGACTGCATACGCCATAAGTACTATTACGATTTTCGGCCTGCTGGTTACCCTGATTTATCCCTATCTGGTGGAATTAATATTTCACTTTAATCTGGGCCAGGCCGGCATTTTCCTGGGTACTTCCATCCATGATACGGCCCAGGTTACCGGTGCAGCCTACATCTACGACCAATTATGGCAGACAGAGGTCTCTCAGATCGCCATCACCACCAAACTGGTGCGCAACATGTTGATGGTAGGAGTGATTCCCATTCTGGCCCTGCTCAACGCCAGAAGAAATGAGGCTGGCAAACAGCCTGAGGGCAGGCCGGCCAATATGTGGCACTATTTCCCAAAGTTTGTGCTGGGATTTTTGGCGTTCGCAGTTTTTCGCTCCATTGGCGACTGGCAGGTATCATCGGCAAAAGGATCCTTTTTATTCTGGTCTTCAGCCGAGTCGTGGGCCGCGTTTTACATTTTTATTAAAACCATGGCCAAATATGTGCTGGCTGTTGCCATTACCGCTGCCGGCTTAAGCACTCAGTTTTCCAAGCTGAAAAAGCTCTCGTTTAAACCATTTTTAATTGGCCTGCTGGCAGCACTCATTGTCGGAGGGGTCAGTTTTTTACTGGTATCACTATTGAACAGCCCTATTCAGGCCCTGTTGCCGGGGACAAATTGATGTTTGCTTGAGTTATCCCGGGATCCTCTATTCATCGGTATGTTTTTTAAGGAGCGCCTTTAGAGGCTGAAAAACCCGCTCCAGAACCCTGATATTTTCGGTAATAATTTCGGCATTGCCCTGCATCTGCTGGCTAAAAATCAGCTGATTGCCGTAGTTGGTTAACAATCCCTTGGGTAAACTTACCTCCACCA
>CBFDCH010000419.1:0-3323 GCA_965603235.1 uncultured bacterium
ATATGGAATACTGAATAACACGATTATTTTCTTCTTCTCAGACCATGGTATGAGACTCTGGCGGCACAAACAATTCTGCTACGACAGCGGCCTTCATGTCCCTTTCATTATGAGTTGGCCGGGTAATTCAAAAGCGATTGGCGGTGCCGGCACCGTTCGACAAGACCTGGTGAGCGGTCTGGATATCGCAGCTACATCCCTGGCCTTTGCCGGTATTCCCATCCCAGAGTATATTGAGAGCAGGGATTTATTCGCCATAAATTTTAAACCCAGAAACCACATCATATCAGTCCGCGACCGCTGTGACTATACCATAGACCGGATCCGTTCGGTGCGTACTGGAAGATACCGGTACATTCGCAACTTTTTTCCGGACCGGCCCTATATGCAGCCCAATTATCGGGATGAATGGGAAATCACAAAGCTGATACGTAAGCTCCATAATAAGGGAAAACTGAACAGGCTCCAGGATCGTTTCTGGTCGCATGACAGACCCTCGGAAGAACTCTATGATCTGGAAAAGGATCCTCATGAAATCATTAACCTGGCCTTTGATCCGGAACATAAAAATGTTTTGAACAAACATCGTGAAATCTTAACTCAGTGGATATGCCGCACCAATGATAAAGGGCAATACCCGGAAGACAGCGCAAATTTAAAATATATGCTGGATACCTGGAGAGCCAGGGGAGTTGAACCCGTCAATCCGGAATACAACCACCTCAAGAACCAATAAGTTGCTTATAATTTCCAAAACCTTGCTGACTATTTGTTAAAGATCATTCTCAGGATTTTGCCGCTCTGGTCAATGGCGGAAAAGTCACCGTTATTGGAGGTGATATAAATGATCACGCCATCGTCCGGGTAAATGTACATATCATTTTGAATATAGGGATTACCCCCATTGTGAGTGATCACCTCCGTGCCCCGGCTCGATTTCATGCGCACCCAGCCATAGATCATTTAAATCAAAAAAAGAGCGATTGTCAATATTTTTTCGTCCTGATGTGGTAAAATATTTTGTCATATCCTGAACCCATAATGACATACTGGAGGAAATCATATGCTCGGACCAAAACGCTATTTTTTAATAATCCTGGCTGCTCTATCCATGTTCTATGTGAATGGAGGAGCGGTTGAGGAAACCGCTTTCTTTGGCGGCTTAAAGTATCGCTGTATCGGACCATCACGGGGCGGCCGGGTAACAGCCGTTGCCGGTGTTGCTTCAGCATCTGGGACTTTTTATATGGGGGCCACTGGCGGTGGTGTGTGGAAAACCATTGATTTTGGTCAAAGCTGGACCAATATTTCCGACGACTATTTTGAAACAGGATCCATCGGGGCTATTGCCGTCTCTATGTCCCGGCCAGACATTATCTACGTGGGCACCGGCTCTGACGGTATCCGCAGCAATGTCATAACCGGCCGGGGGGTGTATAAATCGATCGATGCGGGTAAAACCTGGACATTCACCGGTCTCAGAAACACCGGACAGATCGGGGCGGTTCTGATTCATCCCAAAAATCCTGACCTGGTATACATTGCCGCCATTGGCTCGGCGTTTGGCCCCAATCCTGAACGGGGGATTTATCGCAGCAGAGACGGGGGTAAAACCTGGCAACTGGTGCACTTTCTCTCCAACCGCACCGGAGCGGTTGACCTGGAATTTTGTCCAGCCGACCCGATGACCATTTATGCCTGCATGTGGCACGGGGAACGGAAACCGTGGACCATTATCAGCGGCGGAGCTGAGGATGGCATTTATAAATCCACGGATGGCGGCGATAAATGGAAGAAATTAGCCGCCGGTTTACCAACCGGCCTGTTTGGCAAGAGTGACCTGGCAGTATCGGCTGCTGACCCAGACCGTATCTATGCTTTAATCGAAGCTCCGGAGAACAAAGGCGGCGTGTACCGCTCCAACAACCGGGGGGAGAGTTTTACATTGATATCCAGCAACAGGGGCTTGGTGAACCGGCCCTTTTATTATACCAATATCGATGCGGATCCAGGCAATGCCGATATCCTCTATGTCAATACAGGCCGGTTTTATAAATCCGAGGATGGGGGTAAAAAATGGCAGTCCCGGCGAACCCCGCACGGTGACAACCATGACATGTGGATCAACCCCCATGATTCCAATATTTTTATCCAGGCCAATGACGGCGGGGCCAATGTGACCCGCGACGGCGGCAAAACCTGGTCAGCCCAGAATAACCAGCCGACCGCTGAATTATATACAGTTGACGTGGATGACCGGTTCCCCTATTGGGTCTATGCCGGCCAACAGGACAACAGCACCATTATGGTCCCCAGTTTCCCGCCCTTTTCACCTGCCACCGGACCCTCCGCTTTCTGGCGTTCCGTTGGCGGCAGTGAGACTGGTCCGGCAGTGCCCAAACCGGGCAACCACAATATCGTTTATGCCAATAACAAGGGAAGGTTCGGACGATACAACAAACTTACCGGCCAGGAGAAGCAATATTATGTAGGCGCAACCAACATTTACAGCCACAATCCCCGTGATTTGAAGTATCGGTTCCAGCGGGTTGCTCCCATCCATGTCTCACCCCATAATGCCAATGTCATTTATCACTGTTCACAATACGTTCATAAAACAACAGACGAGGGGGTCACCTGGGAAACCATCTCACCGGACCTCACCGCATTTGAGCCGGACAAGCAAGTGATATCCGGAACACCCATCACCCGGGACATAACGGGAGAGGAGTATTACAGTGCCATCTATTCGATCCAGGAATCACCGCTGCAAAAAGGGTTGATCTGGGTAGGAGCCAATGACGGGCCCATTCATGTAACCAGGGATGGGGGAAGCCACTGGCTGAAGGTAACGCCTGAATATTTGCCGCCCGGGGGCCGGGTGGAAACCGTGGAACCGTCACCCCACCGGGCCGAAAAAGCGTATATTGCCGTGTACCGGTACATGCTTAACGATTGGCAGCCCTATATCTATCGCACCCACAATTACGGCAAAACATGGCAGCGCATAACCACGGGTAAAAATGGCATACCCCAAGACTCACCCACCCGGGTGGTAAGGGAAGACCCGCACCGGGAGGGATTGTTGTACGCGGGCACAGAGTTCGGCATGTATATCTCGTTTGATGATGGTGCCCATTGGCAGAGTTTTCAAGGGAACCTTCCGGCCACTCCGGTCACGGATATTAAGGTGTACAGAAAAGACCTGGTCCTTTCCACCATGGGACGATCCTTCTGGATTCTGGATAACCTCACCCCTTTGCACCAGCTGAGCACAAAAATCAAATCATCAAAGTATCACCTATTTTCGCCCCGCCACCCCT
>CBFDCH010000420.1:0-3316 GCA_965603235.1 uncultured bacterium
AAAGGATTGAAGTAGCCGCTGCCGCCGCCGGCACCGAAGCCCATTGTAAGGTAAAATCCAAGATAGAGGACCAGCAAGACACCAAAAGGGATGAGTTTTATGAATATCACCTTTGTCTTTTCCCTTAAGTAGAGGAGTTCATACAATATCAGAAAGATCAGGGTGGCGATACCTGTTTCACCGGCCATCAGGGCCAGAAGGGATCCAAAGATGGATAGATAGAGGCCGGCAGCCCACTGCTTTTCCCGGTATTTTATATAGGCCAAGAATGACCATATACCCAGGGAGGCTGCCACAATGATATGGCGAGAGGCAATCCAATACATTCCCTGCCATAGGATACCGCTTATGGTAAAAAGAATTATGGCCAGGGTGGCGGCTGAACCAGTAAGGAATCGCTTGTAGAGCAATGCAACGGCAACAATAAATGTAAGAAACCAGAGAATATTGGTGATCGAATAGCCCAGGGGAGGGGGCCGATTGATTTGACTTTTAATTTAAATTTTTGAGATACTGGGGGGTCTTTATCGGGCATTCTCTCCATATCTAATTATAAATCATATATGAATAAAAAATATACAATTCCTCACTTTTAGTATGTCTTTAATTTTACATGTTTGAAAATGATGTCGGCTATCTCTTTGCTCGGTTCAAAGCCAACCTGAGTGGTGGTAAAGCGGAGGGTGATGGTGTTGCTGCGGTTGGCCATGACAAAGATGCGCAGATAGGCCTGGTGTTTGGTGTCATACCCATCCCACCAGGCGTAATAACCCCACCGGCCTCTGGCGGAATGGCTACCTTCAGAGGCGTACACCCGGCGAAATTTTAAACTTTGCGACCGTAACAGTTCTTTTACGTAGAGAGGTTGTAAATGAAAAACTCTTTCACTTTTCCGCTCCCATTTGCCGGCAAGGCTCATTGTGTTATCTGAGTTTACCAGGCAAATGCGGTTGGGATCGATTTTGGATTTCTCGTTTGTGTGTTGGTTGGTAGAACAGGGAAAAAGTGATTCGGGCAAAAAAACTTTAACAATCAAAAGATTGGTGACTGTGTATCCGGAGGGGGGTTTGGGTGGTAGATTGCCATACTCTTTGATAAAGGAAACCGCTCCCTTGTAGATTTCTATTTGCAGTTCCCGCTCACGTTCAGAGCGGTAGCTCATGTGTTCATACTTAACCAACCCCCCCCTGGGGCATTTCAGCAGGCCGGTATACCATGTGGCCGCAACCCGGCGGTTTTTATAGAGTTTGGGAAAGAATTTTTCCAAGGGGGCGGTTCTCTTGCCATGACACTCCCGGATCTCTGTTAAATAGAGGTGGTCGTCAACAATCTCCCAGGTGGCCACATATCCCCGCCAGCATGCGCTGCTGATACTTGGATTATAAAAATAATTTTTGGGCCGGGGATTGGCCTTGCTGTAAAAGGATGCCAACGGGTTAACCCTCAGGGATAACCTCTCACCCTGGTATATCAAAATGTCAGGTATCTGCACTGTTCCTATCAGCCGTCCCGTCATGGCAAACAGCAGACACACATATGTGATCAATCTAAGATTTATTTTCATTGGCCTCTCTCCATTACTAATTTATTTATCTGTAGCGAGCTGTTTTTAACTCATCCGGACGGAAATAAAATTTATAGTAATAATAATTACGCAGGATGTTTTTCACATAGGCGCGGGTTTCAGAATAGGGGATTAGTTCAATAAATTCTTCGCTAGTGACATTGCCAAACTGGCGAAGCCACCGGTCTACGGGCTGTGAACCGGCATTGTAAGCAGCCAGCGCCAGTGCCAGGTTACCCTGGTACTTTTGTATCAACCCTCTCAGGTATTTAATTCCCAGCCGGATGTTAATTTCTGCGGAAAACAGATCCTTACGCGAGATGCGAATTTTTAATTGCCTGGCAACCTGCCGGGCAGTTCGGTATAACAACTGCATCAGCCCGTGTGCCCTGGCCGGTGAAACAATGTTGGAATTAAAAAAACTCTCGTTTCTGATCAATGCGAAGACCAACAGATTATCCACCTTGTTTTCCCTGCTATACTTGTTGATCGCCTGCCGATAAGCTGATGGGAAATATATGGAACTTAGAAAGTGAGGCAGCCGCAGCGAGTGGTATTGAGGGAAGTTTCTTTTGAATGCAGTAAATGCCATATAATAATTATTCTGCTTCATGTATACGATTGATTCAATGAGGCTGAGCATATTTTTGTCAGACCAGGTCAGCCCCGCTGATGTTTTCATATATCTGATGAAGGGTATGCACTGGTTGGTCATTTGATGTTGTATGAGTGAGTATATGTCTGCCAGGATCTTTTTGAAAGTGGGGCTCTGCTCACCGTTAATTAGCTGGATAAAGTGGTTTAATCCTGTAATATGGGCTTTGTTGCTGATTTTTGTATAATAGTAGGAATATGGATAAAAATTGAGTTCATCAGCAGGTTTGCCGTTTATTTTGCTAAGCCAGTAGGCAGAGGCGATACGGTAGGGGATGATGGGTGACAGTTTGCCCCGTTTAAAATAGAGAGAAGCCTGACGCATATCCCCTTGTTTGTAAAATAGCCAGGACATTAACCAATGGGCTTTCCAAAAATTGGCGGTCTTTTCTTTATACAAATTTGAAACAAGTTTGTTTGTT
This sequence comes from uncultured bacterium, assembly GCA_965603235.1. Lineage (GTDB taxonomy): Bacteria > Acidobacteriota > Aminicenantia > UBA2199 > UBA2199 > CBFDCH01. The sequence goes on from CBFDCH010000420.1 coordinate 2,641, forward strand.
GAGAACGATTTGACGAATTCTGTAAAATAAAAAATAGCCTCGCGACTCTCCCCTTTAACCAACATGATACTTGCGGCATTAAACAGGAAGGAGGTATACCAGAATCTGTTTGTTTTTAATGCCGGCAGCTGTTTTTTTACATCCAGGGAGTGGTTGTTTCTTAAACTAATCTTCAATAACAATCGCTGAATCTGATGAGTAAACCGCTCATCCTTGACCTCTTTCAGGAGCCCCCTGGCCCTCTTGTACCTTCTCTTCAAATAGTGGAACTCGGCTGAAAAAAGATATCTCAGGTCACGATTTTTTATGTAGGCTCTCTCCCTGATAAATTCCCTATAGGATCTTTTTTGCAGAAGGTAGAGACATTTATCGTACCAGAAATCAGGTCCCAGCTTTGACAACAGGGAAACAAGGGTTTGACGGGTGAGTTCATCTCGAAAAAAATTGAGCCTTCTTTTACTGAAGAGAATTTTGAAAGTGTCAAATGCCAGTTTTCTCTGGCCGGTTCGCCACAGGCTGTTCAGGTAATATAACCTCATGACCGGGGAGGCTACGGTCGACTTTTGATACGTTAAAATAAATGTTTTATATTTTTTACTTTGATATAAAAATAATAACCCGAGTCTATTTTTTTTGCCGAGAATGTAAGGATTGAGATTTTTGATTTTATTTAATG
>CBFDCH010000421.1:0-3310 GCA_965603235.1 uncultured bacterium
ATCAGCGCCCATGGCATACCGGTAATACAAATTAACACGGGGGGGGCGTGCCACCTGGACAGCAGTATGATCAATAACGCTCTGTCTGCCTTCGACCTCGACGTCCTCGATCTTCTCATCATCGAGAATGTGGGAAACCTGGTTTGCCCTTCCTCCTTCGACCTGGGAGAACATTTAAAATTGGCAGTGCTGAGTGTACCGGAAGGAGATGAGAAAGTAAGAAAATATCCCTCACTATTCTTAAGGGCTAAATCGGTTATTATAAATAAGATCGATTTGCTAGCCTTTATGGATTATGATGTGGATCAAGTAAAGAAGGACTGTTTGGCACACAATCAGCAGATGTCAATTTTTGAGGTATCGGCAAAAACCGGGGAAGGATTTGATCAGTGGTTCTTATATTTAAAAAAATTGAAAGAAAATTTAGGAAAGGATTGACTTTTATTTCTTTATTTTTTATTCTTTTTTAAGTGCTATTTGTGAAAAGTTTAACAATTAGAAATCTTTCTCTCCAATTTTCTAACATTTAACCTGAGGAGGTGTGCATGAAATTAAATTTAGGAGGATTGAGTCGTAGGGATTTCATGAAGTATTGTGCCACAACAGCGGCGCTTTTGGGACTACCGAAGGTTGAATTTGCCAACAGGGTTTCGGAATCCATCGCTGCTGCCGCCAATTCAAACAAACCTGCAGTCATTTGGCTTGAGGGTCAGGATTGTGCCGGGTGTACAGTATCCTTTGCCGGATCTCTTTTCCCACCGGTTGCTTCATTAATCCTTGATAAGTTATCTGTTCGTTACCATGAAACCATTATGGCGGCTGCAGGCGATTTATCTCACCATGCGTTGGAAGATACAGTTAAGCAGGGGGGGTATGTGCTGGTGGTCGAAGGATCCATTCCCACAAAAAAAGGATTTTGTACCATCAATGGTAAAGAATTTATTGACATTGTCAAAGATTCTGCTAAAAATGCCGCAGCCGTTATTGCGGTTGGCGCTTGTGCCTCTTTTGGCGGCATCCCGGCAGCTGGTCCCACCGGCGCTGTGGGCGTGGACAAGGTAATCAAGGATAAACCTGTTATTAACCTGTCAACCTGTCCGGTTCATGCGGAACATCTGGTTGAAACGGTTCTTTATTTTCTGGTTACCAAAAAGGTACCACCCCTTGATGAAAACAAACGACCTGTCATGTTTTTTGGACCTCTCATCCATGACAATTGCCGACGGAGAGCGGCCATGGAAGAGGACAAATATTTAATAGATTGGAATGATCCAAAACAAAAAGACTGGTGTTTGTTGAAGATGGGATGTAAAGGTTCGGAAACATCTTCCGATTGCCCTATCCGCCGTTGGAATTACGGGCAAAATTTTTGCATCGATTGTGGTGCCGGATGTAAGGGTTGTGCTGAACCCACATTCTATGCCGGCATGACTCCGCTTTATGCTGAGGAGGAATAACATGGCCAAAAAGAAAAATAGAGTTGTTGTTGATCCGGTCACACGTATCGAGGGTCATCTGCGCATTGAAGTTGAGTTAAAAGATGGCAAAGTGAAGGACGCTTGGAGTTCCGGGACTATGGCCCGTGGTATCGAGCAATTGTTAAAGGGCAAAGATCCCCGGGATGCATCATATGTGACATCCAGAATTTGTGGTGTTTGCTATAGTGTCCACCAGTTGTGTTCTGCTTATGCCCTGGATGATGCATTTGGGGCCAACGTGCCTGTGGGAGGAACATTGCTGCGCAACCTGGTAATGGGTGCTCAATATATCTATGATCATCCACTCCATTTTTATCATCTCTGTGCCCTGGATTATATTGACATCATGGCCATTGCCAAGTACAAAGGCAAAGATGCAGAGCTGAACGCCATAAAGGAAAAGGTGCTGGGTTTGGTTAAATCAAACGATACCTATCCCCTGACTCCAAGGTATGAACCCGACGAATTTTGTGTGAAAGATCCCGATACTGTCATCACAGCGGTAAAGCATTATCTGGATGCCTTAAAGATGCAGGCCAAGGCACGCAACATGGGCGCCATTTTTGGCGGCCGCCAACCTCATTATCAAAGTATAGTGGCTGGTGGTTTTACCCAGCTGCCCACCATCACCCAGGTGATGAAGTTCCGCACCATGCTGGACGAACAGGCCAAATTTATCAATGAGGTCTACATTCCCGATGTAGTGGCTTTTGGAACGGGTCCCTTGTGGCCGCTGGCCAAGGCCGGTATTGGCGGAGGACATCTGAATTATCTCTCCTATGGATCATTGCAGAAAGAACCACCGAAAAAAGATCTGTTATTCCCATCTGGTGTAATTATTGGCTTGAACCCTGCTAACATCCAGGTGGAAGCATTTGACGCCAAGCATATCACAGAAGCGGTGAATTATGCCTGGTATAAGCGTGAGAAAAAACCGAAACACCCGGCCAAGGGTACTCAGGATTTTGATCTGAACAAAAAACGGGCCTATAGTTTTGTTAAAGCACCGCGTTATAAAGGTCATGCGGTTGAGGTAGGTCCTCTGGCCAGGCAGATAATCGCCAAGAATCCGGCGTTATTAAAGCTGGTACAGAAGGGAGCCATGCCCGGTGTTGTGGCCAGACACGCAGCCAGAGCTCTTGAAACCGCTCAGGTTGTGGATGCCTGTTACAAGTGGATCGATCAACTGCTGGTTGAGATGACCAAGCCTGGTTTTAAGATTCACGATACCAAACAATGGAACCCACCCGATAAAGGCCAGGGAGTGGGATTTTATGAACCACCACGCGGCGCACTGGGTCATTGGATTAAAATCAAAGACAAAAAAATTGATAATTATCAGTGCGTGGTACCGTCAACGTGGAATGCCTCACCCAGATGTAATAAAAAAATCAAGGGCCAGTATGAACAGGCCTTGATCGGGGCACCGGTTCCTGATAAAAACAATCCCATCAATGTGGTGCGTATCATACGCTCCTTTGATCCTTGTTTGGCCTGTGCCATTCATCTCATTGATCCTCAGACCAATGAGGTTAAAAAGTTTATTGTTGGCTAAACATTTTTGATTGTTCAATTGGCTAAAACCAATAAACAAACTTTAAATAAGGGGGAAAGCCGTAAGGCTTTCCCCCTTCACATTACTGTCCTCGGCATTGGTAATGAATTGATGTCTGATGAGGGGATTGGTGTCCTTGCAGCCAAGGAGCTTCAGATCAGAGACCTTCCCGCTGGTGTGGAGGTTGTTGAGGGTGGTACGGACGGATTTGGCCTGATTAATATAATCACGGACACTGATTTTTTAATTGTTATTGAGTGTAAAGCTGAAATTTCTA
>CBFDCH010000422.1:0-3300 GCA_965603235.1 uncultured bacterium
ATAGGCCATGGCTCCGCCAATCAATATCGTTTTGGCCTTGTCAAGCAGGTTGGAGATAACCGGAATTTTATCCACTACTTTGGCGCCACCCAGTATCAATACATAATTGGCTGGCGGATTTTCAGTAGCCAGAGAAAGATAATCGATCTCCTTTTTCAATAAAAATCCAGCCGCTGATTGAGGTACAAAAGGGATAATTGCGGCAATTGAGGCATGGCTGCGGTGGCTGGCGCCAAAGGCATCATTAATATATATGTCAATCTCACTCGCCAGCTGGCTGGCAAATGTTTTGTCATTTTCAGTTTCTCCGGGTGAGAAGCGCAGGTTTTCCAGCAAAAGAATTTCACCCCTCTGTAGTTTCGCTTTGGCCTGGTCGGCTTCAAATCCGGTGGGTGACTTAGAAAATGCTACTGGTTGGTTCAGCAACTCGGCCAGGCGTGCCGCCACAGGCTTCAGACTGAGATCGGCAATGACCTTACCCTGGGGGCGACCCAGGTGAGAAGCGCATACGATTTTGGCCCCCTTCTGGATCAGGTAATGCAGAGTAGGCAGTGATGCCCTGATGCGGGTATCATCCATTATCTGCCCCTCCCTCAGGGGAACGTTGAAATCAACACGCAAAAAAACCCTTTTGTTGGTTACATCGATGTTTTCCAAAAATTGTTTGTTCATTTTATGACCTTTGGATTTTCTGGATTAAATCCCTGATGCGGCAAGAATATCCCCACTCATTATCGTACCATGAGAGGATCTTAATCATTGTTTCATTTATACTGGTAATGTAGTCACTATCAACAATGGATGAATATTCATTTCCAATCAGGTCGCTTGATACCAGGGGATCTGTGGAATATTGTAAGATTCCCTTAAGTTCATTTTCAGCCGCCTCTTTAAAATCCTGCTGCAATTGTTCTCTGGAAACCGGTTTATTCAGGCAAACAACCAGGTCAATCAATGAAACATTGGGAGTGGGTACTCTGAGAGCGCTTCCAGTCAGTTTGCCGGCGAGTTCCGGAATCACCAGGCCCACAGCTTTGGAAGCACCGGTTGAAGTGGGAATGATATTTATAGCTGCAGCACGTGCTCTGCGTAAATCTTTATGAGGCAGATCAAGGATTCTCTGGTCATTTGTATAGGAATGGATGGTGGTCATGTTACCATTTACAATACCATATTTATCATGCAGGATTTTGGCCACCGGAGCCACACAATTAGTTGTGCAGGATGCGTTTGAAATAATGTGGTGAGAATCATGCTGGTAGTGGTGGTCGTTTACTCCCATAACCAGGGTGATGTCAGGTTCGGTTGCAGGTGCGGAGATAATGACTTTTTTTGCACCGGCATCCAGGTGCTTGGCGGCATCGTTTCTTTTTCTGAACAATCCTGTGGCTTCCACAACCAGGTCAACATCGAGTTCACGCCAGGGTAAATTGGCTGGATCTTTTTCTGAAAACACCTGAATTTCTTGGCCTTCAACAACAATTCTGTCTCCCATATTTTCAACGTTTTTATCAAAAATGCCAAAAACGCTGTCATACTTTAAAAGGTGGGCCAGGGTTTCGCTTGAAGTGATGTCATTGATAGCAACAATGTCGTATTGAGTTTGCTTTGAACTGATACGAAAAAAATTACGTCCGATTCTGCCAAATCCATTGATGGCAACTTTAAAGCTCATGATAACCTCCTAAAAGAAACAGGATATTATACACCATTTATTTATTAAATAAAATTCATAAAAGGATTAAATAGAATTTTTTTCCAGCGTTGCATCACTGCTCGGCAGGAAGGGGATCACCGCTATGGCAGGGATGGAAATCAAGAAGCTGACAGCGAATAAAATTGGGTAGCCGAACCAGCTGGCAATAAATCCGCTGATGATGCCGGAAAACATGCCGCTCAGGCCCATTAAACCGGATCCTATGGCGTAGTGGGCGGCTTTATGCGACTTTTGACACAAACTCATCAGGAAGGTAATCAATACCGCCATGCCCAAACCACCGGCAAACTGATCGAACGCATGAACTCCGGCCATGGCAACCATATTGAGGGTACCCAAAGCCACAGGATTGTCACTAGCGGTGTTGAGCTGCACAAATTTATTTAGATGCATGGCCAGGCCCATGTAAATGATATTGGTCAGGTTCTGGGCCAGGATAAAGGGAAAAATTACTTTTTTCAGGGTGAAACGGGCGATCATCCATCCACCTAGAATAGCTCCCACAATGGAAAAAGGCAGACCCACCATAGCCTGGAGCCAGCTGATGTGGGTTTTGATGCCCAGGTCAACCCAGAAAGGGCGGACCATGGTCTGCACCATGAACTCACCGGCTCGCAGCATGATGATAAAGAATAAAACCAGGGCAATTTTTTTACGGTCCACAAAGGAGATAAAGGCCTGACTGTAGTGGGAGTCCGGGTTGCCTATTAATTTATTTTTAATCCGCTGCCGCAGCATGGCAATCACTACCAAACCTATTAGCAGAATCAGGGTAATTGCATGAGAAAATGTAATTTTATTTAATAGGGGGACAACTTTTTTTAGCCCCTGGTAGAATTCAGATTTAAAAAACAGGCGAATCCCCACAACGAGGAGGAGGGCAGTGGCCAGCACAGCAATTCTCTTAAAACTCCACATAGAATAAAAGAGGAGTTTAAACTTTTTTTTCTTCTCCTCAACTTCCTTCAGGAAGAACAGGTGGTAGAGCAGGAATGCACCGAATATAGCGGCTGCTGCAAAAAAAGCAACCATCCAGGATGATGTTGTGCCCAGGTGAACGATCAGGCTGCTGCCGGTAATCATGGCCATCCGGTAAGCCATGACCCGGTACCCCAGGAACTTGGCCTGCCCTTCCGTGTCCAGCGCTTCCATGTAATAACCGTCAATGGCTATGTCATGGGTGGCTGCGATGAAAGCACCTATAAAAAAGAGGATGGAAATATATTGCACCCCATTTTCAATGGGTGCCAGGAGTGCGGTGAACAAGATAACAATAAAGAAGAGGAACTGCGTGGTTAGCAGCCAGCGCCGCTTGGTACTATACTCATCCACCTGAGGACCCCAGAGAAATTTTAGAATCCAGGGTAAATCAAAGAGGGAGGTCAGGCCTATTGCTTCCAAAGAGACTTTCAGGTCACGGAAAAAAATTAATGAGATGGAGCGGATGATGGTATAGGGGAATCCTTCCGTGAAATAGGTGGTAAAGGCCCAGATGTAATCTTTGCCGTACTTTTTTTTTTGCGTTTGTGCATTTAGGAAAAAGAGATTATATAATATTCCGGGGAATTGTTCATGCATGATCC
>CBFDCH010000423.1:0-3284 GCA_965603235.1 uncultured bacterium
CGAAGAATGACCAATCGGAATTGCCAATCATATATTGAAAAACAGCAGCCACATTGGCTGCGTAAGGATCAGTTATCAGTATTTGATTTGGCCCCGCCTTAACTCTCCTGGCTTTCAGGCGTTTGGCCATCCGCTTGCTGTTTTCCAGGAAAAAGGCATAGTGGCTGAAAGGTTTTACCTTGTTCTGATTGTCTATATAAGTCATTCGCACCAAGCGCACCTTATAATGCAGGGGGGAAAGTATTTGATATGTTTTATAGATATAATACTCGTTAAAAGCATAGATTTGGTAATGTTTGGGTTTTCTTTTGCAATGGGCCACCAATTTGAGGTTTTCCTGACCCGCAAACAATGTATTGGCAGTCTGTTGCGGACTAAATTTTATCCTGAAATTGGGTACCCGGCAATTTAACTGGGTGCGGCGAAATTTACCCCGCACCCGGATGCGGACGTCAAACGATTCCATTCTGCCCTGGGAATCGGTATAGCTAAGCCTGGCAGAATGGTAACCGCGTTTTTCCCTTTTGTCCTTTCTAAAGGCATTGAAATTGTATGAAATCTCAAGATTCAGAATATCATCAGATGTAAAAAGGGGGTCGTCTGCCCCTGCTGTTGCCTGCCCATTAATACCGACAAAGAGAAGCAACAAACAATTTACTAAAACAAGATATTGTTTTTTAAACTTCATTTGATATTTTTTCATCAGACCCCCTATAATTTTTGACTCGCACGCTGTAACACAAATTCGATAAGTTCTCTAAATTCATGGTTACCGGCTTTATCCAGTAAATTCCTGGTATTTTTATGATCCAAGCCGCGGTAGGATAAAAAATTGTATTCGTCATGATTTTTGAACTCTTTACCGTGATCCTCCAATGTGGACAAAACACTTTTAATGGTTAAAAACGGCGAATAGGACTGTTTGCGGGAGTCATAAAAAAAGACCAATTTGTTAAACTCAAGGACTTCTTGAAAACTGAACAGGCTGAAATAGACAAGGTAAGAGGCTAGTTTATCCAAATCAAAATATCTCCTCAATAGTTCTGTATCCAGATTTTTAACAAAATATAGGATTTTGCGCAGGCGATAGGTGTTGGCTCCCAAAGAGATATAGTAATTTTTTTTTGCATCGCGAATATGCTCGTATACTTCGGGCTCCATAACAAAATAACCAATAGGCACACCATTTATTTTCAATTCCGCGATTTGTGTGGCTGAGGTTTCTATTCCCCACAGGTGGGCCAATTGGAAAAAATTATAGACCTCCCGCCGTTTATAATCCAGCATGAAGAGGTTGTAGGTAATATCATCGATTTCAAGCATGAAATCGGTCCCGGAGTGGATGCGGTGCCCCAATTTTGCCCGATTCACCTTTTTCTGACTTTCTATAACAGTTACATTAACCAAATCCCTGGATTCGGAATTGCCCAAAAATCCCCTCACATCATTGGCCGAAAGTTTCAAACTGAGACTGACATCAACATTTTGCCTGGCTGTGATACGTCGATTAGCAGGCCTCGCAAAAAAAAGGAGGAAAACGGCCACAAAGGCCACAAAAATGATGGTAGCGATAATGGTGATCCGCCTGGGATCCCGTCGAGTCTCATCAAAATCTTCAATATCTAAAAAAACCATTTAACCGGTGATTTCACCTTTATAGGATACTATGTTTACGTTGGAAATTGTCTCAAGGTTTTTAATCTCTTTGATCAAATCAACATCTTTGCCTTCATCGAATCTAACCTCATATATTATTTCCGAGCTTTTGGAGGTGTTATTTTTCATCCTCAAGCTGTATTTCTGCATGTAAGCCATCAGTAGATACCTGAGTTTTTCCTCATTAATCTCCGTACCCTTAATTACCAACAAATAGGGATAATCCTCAAACGAGCTTTTACTAAAAATGAACAGCACAATGGCAATAAAAAGGGAACCGATGATGGCGATCAATCCGGAACCTGTACCGGCAGCCAGCCCGGCCGAGATGCCCCAGAAGATGAAGCCAATATCCCTGGGATCCTTTATCGCCGACCTGAATCTGACAATTGACAAGGCGCCAACCATACCAAGGGAGAGGGCGAGGTTGGTGCCAATCACCATCATCACCATGGCCGTGACCATAGAGGTTAATAAGATGGTTATATTAAAATTCTTCGAATACATAATGCCGGTATAGGTTCTCTTGTACACCCAGTAGATAAACATGGCCACCAGTAAGGTGATTCCCATATTCAATACTACTGCCCCGGCCGATTTAATGGTGTTTGCACTCTGGATATAATTTAAAAAATTGACTTTATCCATTTTATTATCCTTTTAATTAGTAAAATAAATTCCTAGACAAGCAATACTTGCTAATGGCATATCTATCACCACTAAAATTCCTTAGAATCCTCTTGATCCAATCGGGTAAAAAATGGTTGAATTTGACCTCAAAAACCATTGCGTTCTTATCAAAGACGGGCGTTAGGGCCAGATCGGTGGCAAAGAGATCAAATTGGGTCCCCTGGGAACGGATATTTTTATCAAAAGTCATGCGGATATCCTCCACCGTAGACACATACGCTTCCCGCTCATAATCCACCATGGTACACGGGCGGTAAAGATTTCTTCGCATAAAAAAATAGACCCGGTGAGCAACCGGATCGGGATGTTTTAACAACACCTCCATGTTCCCATTTACCAATTCCATGGCATCGTCCCGGTGAATGAGGCAGATATCTTTGTGAATGTACTCAGATACTTTATTTTTTATCTCCAGCTTAATCCTCTGTTGATTTACATCATAGAGGCGGAGGCGGATCTTTTTCCGCTGATGGGTACCGCACATTTTACTATAAAAATCATGATTATCTATGGTGTCGAAATAAAGGCTCCTAATCCAATATTCACGGTTCTCATCCGCATTGGGGTCCGGCTGCAATGTGTTGTGGAAGATTTGGCCCAGCAGCCTGTAATCGGTGAAATTAATAAAATATTTTATTTCATGCCTGTAGGTTTTATATTGATCCTCTATTGTGCTTCCAGCCATTCTTTGTTTCATGCTATGCTACAATTTTACCATAAATAAATTCTACTTTAACCACGTGGCATCCTTTCCACCAATCAATCACCTTGCTTCTCTTTGAATTTAAACTTTAATTGGTTTGGGAGAATGGCATTGTCCAGATAAAGGTAATATCTGCCATTGCTGTATTTTTTAAAGTCATACTTAATATACTCTTTCTCACCTTTGCTGGTCCGTATCAAAAATACTTCAGCCATCTCGATGGTGCCATCTTTTG
>CBFDCH010000424.1:0-3275 GCA_965603235.1 uncultured bacterium
AGACACGTACCCTGATCAAGGAGAACAACAAGGAGAAGCAAAAGAAAAATGCCCCATTGAAAACCCGGCTCTTTGAATACAGAACCATTATCTACGGCCCGCTGGTATTTGCCAAGAAACAACAAAAATATTACCAATTTAAAATCATCGACCACCAGGAATTGCAGGGCAAAACCATACTTGTGATTGAAGCAAAGCCCCGCTCCGGAGTACAAAAAAAACTGACCTGGGGGAAATTCTGGGTAGATGAAAATGATTTCACAATTTTAAAGATAAAAATATCCCAGAGATCAATGGGCAATTACGAGGAAATTGAAAAAAAATCGAAGGTATTGAATGCAAGACCAAGCATCACCATTTTTCTACATTATGACATTGAGAAAAACGGCATCCGCTTCCCCAGCAAGGTTGTGCTGGAGGAGGCTTATTTTACTATTGACAAAAAAAAAATAGTATTGTCAATGATCAATGTCGATTACACCGATTACCGCTTTTTCACAGTGGGTGTCAAAGTTAAAGAAAAACAGAAAAAAATGGTGGAACAAATCGATAATCTGTAACCTTTTTTAACCGGTCAAGTCTTACTCTTATGAGGAGGCAAAAATGGTGAAAAAGATATTTGGCCTGTTTTTAATGGCCGTGTTGGTCTGTCCGGTTTTCTCCTGGGAGGCAAAACACAAAGAGAGTAGGATTATTCGTAAAAACCTGACCTTTACATCACCCACAAAAAGCCAAAAACTGGAAGTGGACAATATTTATGGTTCCATCCTGCTAAAAGGGTATAGTGGCAATGAGGTCAAGGCTGTGATCAAAAAAACAATATTTGGCAAAGACAAGAAGAATTTGGAATTGGCCAAAGATGAGGTGGAATTGGAGATCAGCCAGAAAAACAACGTCATTTCCTTTTACGTGGACGGTCCCTTCCGCTGCCGCCAGAACTCCTGTTTCCGCAAGTACAGGGTGCAGTATGACTTTGAACTGCAGGTGCCTGAAAAGACAGAGGTCTGTTTAAAAACAGTCAACCATGGCAACATCAGGGTACAGAATATTAACAATGATTTTGATGTTCGCAATGTAAACGGCAAGATTTATATGACCGGCATCAACGGTGCCGGAAATGCTCGTACAGTAAATGGCAAGGTAGAGGTGAATTTTCGCACCAATCCTCAAAGTGATTGTGCTTTTAAAACCATCAATGGCAACCTGGAGTTGTTTTTCCCCGTTTCCCCGTCAGCCGATTTCTACTTCAAAACCCTTAACGGGGAAATCTATAGTGATTACAAGGTTGAATATCTGCCGGTAACGGCAGGCCAAGGCAAGAGAAAAAACGGCAAATACATTTATAAAAGCAACCGATTCCAGGGAGTCCGCATCGGCAAAGGCGGACCTACCATTAAAATGGATACCCTGAACGGCAACATTTTAATTTCCAAAAAAAATTAAGGAGGACAACATGAAATTAAACAAGTTGATAGCTGTTTTTATCATTATTTTCTTTGTAAGTCTCACCCTGACATTTGCCCAGCAAAAACCGGCAGAACGGGCCAGGGTTCCACTTACTAATTCAAGTAAGCCGGTAATGCTGGATGTTTCACTGCACAATGGCAGCATCACAGTCAAAGGCTATAGCGGCAAAGAGGTGATTGTTGAAGCCATTGCCCGCACCGTGGCCATTAAAGGTGAACGGGAACTAAGGGTAGCCAGAGAGTATTCCAGAGTGGCAGCCAGGCTGGCAGGTGAAAAGTCTGCAAAAAAAGAGGATTTAAAAAAGAAAACCACAGGCATGAAAAAACTGCAAACCCATAGTATTAACCTCACTATTGAAGAAGAAGACAACAAGGTTGAGATAAGTGTGGATTCACTGAGAAAAACAGTTGATCTGATTATTCAGGTGCCCTACAAGACATCAATGGAGTTGGGCACGCACCGCAATGGCCAAATTAGCGTGGAAAATGTGACCGGTGACCTTGAGATCAACAACCATTTTGGCTCCATCCAGTTGACGAAAATTAAGGGGTCCGTCGTGGCTCACAGTCATAGTGGTGGAATCACAGTCACTTTTGACAGGCTGGCCTCCACCAAACCCACCTCCCTCAGTACCTGGAGGGGCGACATTGACATTACCCTGCCGTCCGCCACCAAGGCCAATCTCAAAATGAAAAGTACCCGCGGAGATATCTACAGTGACTTTAATGTGAAAATGGTCCCCTATTCAGACAAAAAGGAAGACGCTAAACGGAAAGAGGGCAAATACAAGATTAGCTTCAACAAGGGTTTGATGGGTGCAATCAATGGCGGCGGCCAGGAGATTCACTTCAAAACCTACAATGGCAATATCTACATCCGCAAAAGAAAATAACCATTTTAGTTAGAACAAATGAGTGCCCGGGACCGGCAATGGCTCCGGGCCTCATGTTGTTCTGGGGAATGAAAACTGGTACCATATGGCTAAGCCGGGAGACATAAGATGACAAAAGAGTCCTTGTTCGATGATCATCAGGTGATGAAAAAGGTGAGTCAGGGCAAGGTTGAGATGCTGGCTATTCTGTTTGAACGACACCATAAAAAATTGTTCAACTTTTTATGGCGGTTGTCAGGAGAAAGAAGCACCAGTGAAGATATGGTGCAGGATGTATTCTTCCGCATTCTTAAATACCGGCATACCTACAAAGGCAAACACTCCTTTGTCATGTGGATGTACCAAATCGCCAGGAATGTTCATTACGACTATCTAAGGAAATACCACAAAGAAAAACCAATAGACACTTTAGATCAGGAAGTGGATGCCAGACCACAACCGGCAGACACTCTGGCACAGGAGCAGGAATCCTCACTATTACAACAGGCTCTGTCCAACCTCTCCCCCAAAAAGAGAGAGATTTTGGTATTGAGCCGCTTTCATCACCTGAAATATAAAGAAATTGCGGTCATCCTGGACTGCAGTATTCAGGCCATAAAAGTTGAGGTCCACCGGGCATTAAAGGATCTCAAAAAAAACTATTTTCACCTCAGAGGAGGGATCACATGAAATGTCAGGAAATCAGAGATCAATTTAGCGACTTTTTAACCGGAGAAATAAACCAGGACATGCAGTCGGCTATGCAAATCCACCTCAGTTCATGCAGCAATTGCCGTCAGGAGCTTGAAAACTTGAATGAGGTCTGGACCAAACTGGGAGTGCTGCCGGAAGAGGAGCCCGGAGAAGTCATGAGGGACCGCTTTTATACCATGCTCGAATCGTATAAAGAAGCCCTGAATGACTCGAAAGAGAAGAG
>CBFDCH010000425.1:0-3263 GCA_965603235.1 uncultured bacterium
ACAAAGCCTTTATACTCATGATGGCAATCATAGTCAATGTAATAATAATTAAATACTGAAATGCCATTCTTTGAAACCTAAAAAAAGTATTTTTTCACCAAACGGCACGATAAATGGAAAAAAAAACGACAGAATAGTGAACAATTTGAAAAATCAGATCTAGGTATATAGGGAGTTTTGGCGATCGGGTCACGACATCCTAACTGAAAAATTACACAAATTGTAACTTTTCAGATAATAATAAAACCGGGTTAATCCTATTTTCAGCCAGGTTACAGGGTTGGATGGTTCTTTTCCAATTTTTTGAGCATCTCTTTGGCATTGTTGCTTTTAGGATTGAGTTTAAGGGATTTTTTATAATTTTTTATCGCCTTCATTTTATCACCACTCTTCATGAAAGCTTCGGCCAGGCTGTCATACACATTGGCTGAATGGGGGTATAATTCCACGTTCAGTTGAAATAATTTGATGGCTTCTGCCAGGTTGCCGGTTTGCATTATTCGATAACCCAATTGGTTGAACTCTCTCTCATCAAAATAGAATGAAGATTTTGGCGTAGATTTCAGTTTCTTGAACAGTTTGACTCCGGCATCGAATCCTGATGACCGAATCACCTTCTCGACCTGGTAGGCGGCGGAACCGACGATCATTTTTTCCAATCTGGCCAGCCGTGAGCCGAACATACCACTATCGTGGGGGATGAGCTCCACCGCTTTCCGCAGATAATCTCTGGCACCTTCCAGGTTTCCTCTTCTCATTAGAATGTTGGACATCCGGAAATAGCTGTTAGCTGCTTTGGGATACTGTTTCATGGTGTATTTCAGGACTTTAATAACCTTTTCGATTTTTCCGCGCTGCATGAGGCCATCCCCCTGAACCGTTAGAACATGTTCGGGAGTGTCCACTTCAAAACCATACTTTTTGGATAATTCCCCGTAGTATGCAAGAATATCGTTGAGGTTTTGCATCTTCCTTTTCTCCGGGAATGGGTAGCGTTCAAATAGCTTTTTTATACCCTCCCTCAATCCAAGTCGCTGCAAAAACTCATCCTCAATTTCAATAAAATTCAATGCCAGTGAAAAACCCCTGGGATTGTTCTCCTCCGCCATTTTGGCAAACCTCTTGATGTAGGCTATCCCTTCCCTGGCCAGGGAGTCAGAGCCGTCATAGGTAATAAAAACAAATTTATTAAATACCGAATTGTCCTTGAGAAAGCCTTTCGCTTTTTGCATGATCACCTCTCTTCCGCCCCGCCATCTGAAAGGGTGATTGATAATACAGGCATTAAACAGGGCCGGATGTTCGAATAGGGTATACAATGCGAAATTGGCACCGGCCTGGGGCCCAACCAGAATGCGGTAATTTTTAGTCCGGTATTTCCCGTTGATGAAGGTGAACACCTCTTCCTTTAGGAACCGGGTGAAGTTGGCGATGCCCGTAGGTTTTCCGTCCGGGGTTTTTGGCAGTAGATCCCGGTAGCGGTTGGTATTCATAATCCCCACCAAGATGCATTCGGGGATTCGTCCGGTGGGACCGAGATTGTCGAGGATAGAGACCGCTTCGGCAAAATAGGTTGTAATGTGATTACCATATAACATATACACAACCGGAAAATACTGTTTGTCATTCTTGTACCCCCGGGGAAGGTGAATCAGAAGTGTGCGGTCCTCATTTAATATTTTGGAATGAATCACCCGGTATTTCCCGATTGTAATGTCATCACCGTCACTTTGAGAAAAACATAATTGTGATCCGATAAATGCAAACAGGATCAAGCCAAAAACGAACACGTTGACTATCTTTTTATGTTTCATCATACCTCCCTTCATCTTCTTAAATACATATCTCTGATAGTGATACGAAGTGCAGTTCAAAAAGATCTAAGGTAAATGAATGATTTGAAAATTTGGCGCCTGTTCCCTTTTTTCTTTTTTATTCATACCGCAGGGATGCTACCGGATTGGCCCGGGCGGCTTTCAGGGATTGGAAAATAATGGTCAACAGGGCAATTGCAAGTGCCGTGAGCGCGGAGAAGATAAATATCCATAGGCTGATACTGGTCCGGTAAGCAAAGTTTTGCAGCCATTTGTTCATTAGATACCAGGCCACCGGGGCGGCAATCAGGCTGGCCGACACCACCCATGTGGCAAAATTTGATGAGAGCATATAGACCAGATCTCTAACATTGGCTCCCAGGATTTTTCTGATACCGATCTCCTTGGTCCTTTTCTCAATTATGAACGAAGACAAACCATAGAGACCCAGGCAGGAAATAAGAATGGCAAGCAGGGAAAAATTGGTGAAAATTTTACTCAACCGCTGTTCGTTTTTATATAAAGCATCTATTGTCTCATTAAGGAAATGGTACTCAAATGGTGCCAGAGAGTTGATCTCCTGCCAGGACGTTTTTATGAATGTCAAGGTGTCAGAAACATTTTTTTGCGTGTTTGCTCCACGGATTCTTATAAACACGGATCCAAAAAATGCCTGTTCAGGGATGTCTGACAACAGGTGAAACACCTGTGGATACATCTTAATTTTCATATTTTTGAAATAGGTATCTTTGACCACTCCGATTATTATTCCCTTTTTTTTGTAGAGCTGAAACATCTTGCCCACCGGCTCCTTGATACCGGCAATTTCCACCGCTTTTTCATTGAGGATGTAGGCGTTGTTCAGATCACTGGGAAATTCTCTGGAGAAGGCCCTCCCCCTGATAATTTTCATATTCATGGTCTTAAAGTAATCGTAGCCCACACGGGTTGTTTCCATGGCGATTTTTCCTTGCTGGCTTGATTTGCCCGTCCAGTTCAGGCCGGTTGTATTATTACTCAAGGTAGTGGGCAGCGAATCCTTAACGGTTACGCCACCCACCCTGGTATGGGTCAGCAATTTTGTTCTGAATGTCTCGAACTTGCTGCCAATGTTATCCTTTACCGGAACGTGGATCATCAGGTCCCTTCCTGAACTCCAGCTCTTGTTTCTGATAAAATTCAATTGATCAAAAATCACCAGGCTGCAGATTATCAGAACAATGGATATGGAAAACTGGGCCACTACAAGGATTTTTCGCAGTGTGCCCATGCGGGTCGGTTTTGAAGAATATTTTTTACTTAAAGAATGTTTGAAAATGTTTTTTTTCATAACCTGCACCGGGGCAAAGGACGAGAGGTAGAGGGCCGGGTAAAATCCGGCCAGCAATCCCGATACCAGTGCCAGTAATATAAAACTGCCCATGAGTTTGAAATCAAGTATGTTGAGAG
>CBFDCH010000426.1:0-3260 GCA_965603235.1 uncultured bacterium
GGGAATCATTATCCTGCTTTTTTTTAGTTTGTCCAGCAAAAGTTTGAGTTGCTGTGAATCGGGTTTGATATCAATGCGGCCATTGGCTGCCGTACGCTCCTTAATGCCAAAACAGAGTGAAAGGGGTACTATGGAGATTGGCTTTACGGCCTTCAGGGAAAAAAGATTGATGCGGTCCTGCCGACCAATATGGAGGATGTGTTCAAATCCTTCTGTGCAGAGGAAAGCGGTTTTGGCCATTTTTTTTTGAAGAATGGCATTGGTGGTTACGGTTGTCCCGTAAATGATGGTAGCGATCTTGTTAAGGTGGGAACGGATCCCCTTTAAAATAGAAGATTCGGGTTGTTTTGGGGTGGAAGGTAATTTTAAGGTGTCCAGGGAACGCCCATCAAAGAAGACAAAATCTGTAAATGTCCCTCCGGTATCAATGCCTATACGTTTCATGGTTCAGGGCCATATTTTAAATAAAAAGTTTAGTGATGTCAAAATGGATCTCTTTTGACTTTCCAATAAGGGGGTGATACAATGGCTTCTGAATTTTGGAGCATTGATGACACGATTTACCGGAGTTTTTGCTATCATTATATTTTTATCGATCGCCTACCTCCTCTCCTCCAACAAAAAAAGAATACCCTATAAAACCGTGGGCTTCGCTCTATTGACCCAATTCATAATTGCGATTTTTATGTTAAAGACTCCGGTGGGGGTTATTGTATTCAAATGGGTAAACACTGTGTTTGTAAAGGTTTTAAACTATAGCAACCATGGTTCGGAGTTATTGTTCGGCTCACTGGTAAAATCCCAGGATATTGGAGCTACTCTGGCTTTTCAGGCTTTGCCGGTAATTATTTTTATTTCGGCATTAATGGCAATTTTTGTTTATTTTGGCGTGATTCAGTTCATTATCAAAATTATGGCCAAAATTTTTTACAAGGTACTAAGAATAACCGGAGTCGAAGCGTTTGTATCATCCCTGCTTATATTTCTGGGAATTGAAACCATAACCGGAGTCAAAGAGTATATTAAAAATATGAATGATTCACGTATCTTTACTGTTATGGTTACTTTTATGTCTACAATTGCCGGCAGTGTTATGGCTGCTTATGTAAACTTTGGCGCTGAAGCTGGACACCTTTTGACCGCTTCCCTGATGAGCGCCCCGGCAGCCATTCTCATTTCTAAAATAATGATTCCTGACAACGATACCAGCGAAGTGAATCCTCTGGATACCTTGACTATTCAACGGAAAGAGAGAAATGTAATTGAGGCTGTGGCCAATGGAACCTCGGATGGATTGAATCTGGTATTGCAAATCGGCGCCATGTTAATTGCCTTTGTGTCAATCATTTATTTAATAAATGGCGGATTTGGTTTTGTTTTTAGCAAGGTTTTGGGCATCAATGGTTTTACCCTGCAAAAACTGTTCGGTTATGTTCTATCACCCTTTGCCATATTGTTAGGAATCCCCGGGAACGAGGCTCTCCAGGTGGGAGAGTTGTTGGGCATAAAAACCATTTTTACCGAATTTCTCTCTTATTTGCAGCTTAAGACACATATCATCCAGGAAACACTATCGCCGCGCACCATAGCTATCACAACATATGCTCTTTGTGGTTTTACCCATTTTGGCAGCGTGGCTATACTGATTGGGGGCATCGGCACACTGGTTCCCGTGAAAAAATCTGTTGTCTCGCGTTTGGCAATTAAAGCTTTGATTGCCGGTTTTCTGGCAACCATGATGACAGCGGCATTTGCCAGCATACTATTGTAAAACGATGATAAATAAAACAATACTAGATTGCGGACTGGTTATTCTTACCGAATCCAAGTCAGAGTACTCTTCCGTTGCCGTCAGTTATTCCCTGAAGAGCGGTTCCCGTGCTGAAGACATTAAAACCAATGGCATTCATCATCTGGTTGAACACATGATGTTCAAGGGGAGTAATCTGTATGATGTGAAGGCTATCGCCGATCTTTCAGATCGATTGGGTGGGCGGCTAAACGCTTTTACGGGCAAGGAAATCTCTCAATATTACATTAAAGCTATCGGAGAGAAACTGGTTGAGTCTTTTAATTTACTTACTGATATTGTCCTTCATTCCACCTTCCCGGAACAGGAGTTTGTCAGAGAGAGAAATGTGGTACTCCAGGAGATAAATGAGTCAGAGGACAATCCGGACTCATTTGCTTTTGACAATTTTTTTGATAATGTGTTTAACGAAAGCCCCCTTGGCTTCCCAATAGCCGGTAAGACGGAGGGAATCTCAAGCCTTGAGCGCCAGGAAGTTTATGATTTTTATCAACGCAAGTATTCTCCGGACGAGCTGATACTGGCTGCTGTGGGTAATATCGAACATCAGCATCTTGTGGAACTGGCCCAAAAAGCATTTGTCGATTTTCCTGCCAAAAATCCCGGTTCATTTACCTATGAAGATGCTCATTTTAAGCCCTTTAAGATAGTAAAAAATAATTCCGCCTTAAACCAGGTTTATGTGATTGTAGGATTTAAAGGGATCTCATTTATTGCTCCAAATAAATATCCGTTCATGATGATGAATGACATCCTGGGATCCGGTATGAGTTCTCGTTTGTTTCAAACAATAAGGGAAGAGAAAGGGCTGGTCTATACCATCAGTTCCTTTAATGAGGCTTTTTTGGAGTGTGGTCTTCATATGATTTACGGTGTAACGGAACCAGCCAAGCTGGATGAGTATATCAATGCGCTTGGTGAGGAGGTTCACCAATTGAAGCAAAAGGGAATTGAGCAGGAAGAACTTGAAAGGGCAAAAGACCACATCAAATCTTCAATCATACTTGGCACTGAAAACAATATTTCCAAAATGCGGTTTAATGTAAACCAGGAACTATATTTAAAGAGAGAGCTGCCACTCCAGGAGATTGTCCAGATCATCGATCGCACCACGCTTGAGGATATCAACAGGGTTTGCCAACAATCCCTGGATACCGCGGAGATAGCAATGTTAATCTATGGTCCGGTTACGGAAAAAGAGTGCCAGCATTTAAGTATTCAGTCCTGATGTTCGATTTTAACACCTTGGTTCCAATCCATTTTTTGTGATATACTACGAAGACATGAATAAGCTCAAGGTGGTCTTTACAGGAGGGGGAACCGGCGGTCATGTTTACCCCAATATAGCTATATACGAAGCCATCAAGGAGAAGTATCCCGAGTCCAGTTTCCTCTATCTGGGGACCAAGAGGGGAGCTGAGAAACGGGTGATTCAAAATATACCTCAGCC
>CBFDCH010000427.1:0-3245 GCA_965603235.1 uncultured bacterium
CAATATATCCAATGGGGAGACTTTCTCGAGGAAAATGGTGACGATATCAATATTTTTGAGGATGAGAATGCCCAAACATCCACTTATACACCTGGATTTAATCTCAATGGGGGTTTTGTTTATCGATTTAATCGGCGGATCGGTATATCCTTCTCCGCCAAATACCTGTTGATAAAAGGCCAACTTTCCTCATTCTTTCAGGGTTTTGATAAATTTGATCTTGGCGGATTCATCTTCAGCGTCGGATTAAATATTTTCTTCAGATAATGACATTTCAGGCTCTTATGCCAGCATGGCAAGTCAATCAAATTCAGAGGTTAAGGGAGAAACAGATAATCGAGATCGGTTGATACTTTAAACGATCGCTCCCCGTTGAGAGACGAGATTTGGATGTCTATGGTTCGGGAAAGCTCAAAGTAGACCGGTGATAAATATTGTGCCCATTCCACCACAATCACCCCATCATCCAGATAATCATCGATTTCAGCTAAATTGTTGATCGCTTTTTCAGCGAGTCGGTAGAGATCAATATGGAAAAGTTTTATTTTTTTCCCCTCAAAAATATTCATTAAAGTAAATGTCGGGCTTACAACATCTGCCGGATTTATTCCTAATGAAGCTGCAATACCTTTCGTTAAGAGCGTTTTACCAACACCCAATTCGCCGCTTAAAAGGATCAATTCATTACCTTGAAGTTGGCTGCCGATATGGGTACCTAAGTTTAAGGTTTTGTCAGGATCGGATGACTTCAGTTCAACTACCACTTTTCGACTTTTTCTTCTTTTCTTTCTTTTCTTTGGATTCTTCCTTTTTTATAACTTCATCCAATTTGCTGGCAAAAATTCCTCCAAACCCCCCTTCGTCTTGAAAGGCTACTTTTTTCTCTTTCACCTGGGTTATTTCTTTTTTCTCTTTTAGTTGTTCTTTTAATTCTTCCAACTGAATTTCACTCTTAATGTCATCCAGGTCCATTTTATTTTGGTCTGCAGTTTTTTCAACTCTTTTTTTAACCTTGGGAGTTTTTTCCTCATCTATCTTTTTCTTAAATTTTTTCGGATGAGATTTGGCCGTTGTTTCAACACCTTCCAGGGGGAACTGCTCCGGGGGTTCAAAAAACTTAGACTTGGCCCCTCGTTTACCTTCTTCCCCTTTACCATCAATAACCATTGGTTTGTCTCTGCGGGTCTTCTCCGCTCGGACAGGCGCCTCTTTTCTCATCTTGGGATCTTGTAGTTTCCTCTCCTTCTCTTTTTGGATACGTTCCTTGGCCCACATCTCCTCTTCACGTATCCGCCGCCGTTCCTCCCGCTTTACCCTTATTTCCTCTTTTTCCTTAACTTCCTTGTCAATCTTCTCCATGCGTATGATCTCTCTTCTTTGCATGGCTTCTTCACTAGACTTCTGACGACGTTCCATTTCTTCTACCTCAATCTTAGTCACTGCATCCGAATCAAGATAGATAACACCTGACGTTTTATCAGAGAGGATGAATTCAGGATTACTTAATACGACTTCTTCGACCAGCTTCAGTTCAATCGGATAAATCAGATCCAGAATGTGATGCAAACGAAGTATATGAATTTCATAATTTTTCTCTTTAATGCCAAACTCAAGGAAAACCTTATGAAGGAGCTTATTTAAAGTTTGAATCCTTCTATACTCTTCAATGTTTTCTGTGACTTTTCTAAATACTTCAGAAGCTAAAAATGTCGCTTTACTAACAAACACAGGAGATGCAACTTTCTCTTCTTCAACTACAAAACAATTTTTTTCCAGATCCAAATGAACCCGGTCGGCAATTGTTCCCTTTTTAGTCATTCTTAAGGAGAATGCAAAACGATCTTCATCAACCTGCCAGAATGATAATATCGCACCCTGTATAACTTTATATTTTTCAAATACCTCTTTCAAACCCAGGATTAGATTTTCATCCCTGTAATAATAGAGTAGATGACTTTTCTGGGTATTATCATCAATCACATCAATTTCAATAGAATCGCCAATATTAAAGATTCCTGGCCGAAGACGAATCGCTCCGGCAAATATTTCCCTCTGGGTCAGAAAATACCGGCCACTTTCATCATCAAAGATTCCTTCTTCAAAACGCCGTCTACGCTGGGCCAGGTTCTTTCGATTTGCATAAGTAACCATTTTGCGCAATGGATTTTCTTCACTTATCAGGGAATCCTTTTTGGTATAATAGATAACCGAAATCAAATTCCACTTTCCCCATCCCTTTTCTCTCGTTTGCTGAAAGTCAATTTTAAAATCCCTTTTCATGCGAAAGTTGAGGGCAAAACAATAGGCTGCAAAATTAGCATCTTCAGGCTTTGCGCCAAGAAATTTCTCTACAAAAAACTCCGTGGTTTCTGAACTCTTGTTTTCTCTTAGAAAATCTTTAATTTTTTCAAAAATTTCGTCAGCAATGGGTTGAAGGTTATCAAGCAATAAGATTTGATTACTAATGAAAGCAAAACTTACTTCTTTATTTAAAACAGCAATCAATTTTTTTTTTAAGGTATTAAAATCTTTCTCATCAAGAGGATCCTGGGTCTGCCTTGGATCACGTTTCTCCTCTAAATATTCAACCTTAGAACACGTCTCGTCCTGTTTGTGAGGCAGGAGTAGTTCGATTTTTTGCTTTTCAAGATATGATGTGTATTTTTTGAAATCGAGGGTCCCTTCATAGGACAATTTGATCTCTTCAATGCCATACCGGGAGCGTGCTTCTACCACTCTTAAAACCACACCCTTCTCTATTTCGATATGCTTTTTTGCGCCAACCGGAATTTTGCCTTTATATTCTTTGTATATCAGGTCACCATTTTTATATTCACAATTAGGATCATAAATTTTAACTCTGTTTTTTCTTTTGTCCTCTGTTTTAAAAAGTGCCAATTGGGTGGTCAATTCAATAAGGTTAACCGGATCCGACTTCCCTTTAAAAAAATCCCTCATGAACTCAATATCTTCTTTTTCTATGTTTAAATTTATTTGCACTTTATTCTCCTTCTCTCTCCGCAGTATCTCGTACAATTTTGGTCCCCGATCGATCGATCATAGCCAAGCGAAGTTTTTCAGCTGAAGTAATTAAAACCTCTTTCCCCCCTCCTTGAATATAACCGATAGCAGCAGATATCTTAGGACCCATGGAGCCAGGTGGAAACTGACCTTGTGCCAACATTTTCTGGGCTTGTGCAACACCCATTCTTTTGATTGGTACGGCTTTATTGGTGCCGAAATTC
>CBFDCH010000428.1:0-3234 GCA_965603235.1 uncultured bacterium
CACCCTGGCCAATAATTCAACGGCATTGAAAGGCTTGGTGACGTAATCAACCCCACCCGCATTAAACCCACTGACAACAGATTCTGTCTCAGTTTTTGCAGTTAAAAAAATGACTGGTATATGACGAGTCTCAAAATTCGCCTTTAATCTCCGGCACACCTCCAGGCCATCCATTTCCGGCATCATAATATCTAACAAAATCAGGTCGGGCTGCTTTTTTTGAGCAAAGGTCAGCGCTCCTTTACCGCTCTGTGAGACTGAGGTTCTGTACCCCTCCTGTTTCAACATTTTCCCCAAAATCTGCAGGTTTTTGGGATAATCATCAACAATCAGTATTAACGCCTTATTTTTTGTCATCCTTTCCCCCAAGCTTTTCAATGGAACGCATAATATCAGGAAACTCCCGCAATGAAACCTCAATATTACTCACATCAACACCTTGGGCATAGTCATACAATTCGGAGGCGTAATTGTGCAAAAACGGCCAATTGAACTCTATGGCCGTTTGTAGTAAATCCTTGGCAAATATTTCAATAACCTCCATATCGATTACCCCCTGGATTCGCTTAAGTTCTTCCCACCTGGGCAGGTACACATCTTTTAATTCCTTGATGAGTATTGGAATTTCCTCACTTTCCGGCAATACTCCCTCCTGCTTCTTGTCAATTTCCACGTGTTTGTCATCTACTTCATTATAGTTGAGGAAACGGGACAATTCACTCAGGAGACCGGTAATTTCAAGGGGTTTTGGCAAATAGCCATCGAATCCAGCAGTTATCACCTTCTCCCGGCTCTCTGTATCCACCATTGCTGTGACAGCAATAACCGGGATTTGCCGGGTTTTTTTACTCTTCTTTAGTTTTTTCAGAGTCTCATACCCATCCATCATCGGTATTCTGATCTCCATCAGGATCAAATCAGGTTTATGCGTAACTGTGCTTTCGATCACTTGCACGCCATTGGCGGCCCCCATTACCTTCAACCCGACCCTGGATAACCATTCAGCGATTAATTCCCGATTCGATTCCTCATTATCTGCAACCAATATCAATGCTTCCTCAAAAAATACATTGTGAAAACCTTGGATCCTATCTTGGGGCAGACTTGGGATTCTTGTTGATGATACTTCTACATCCACCAATTGGATGGTAAAGACACTGCCTTTGTTAGGTGTACTGGCAAGTGTTATATCCCCATTCATCAGATTCAATAATTTCCTACTGATCGTTAAACCCAACCCGGTGCCGCCATACCTGCTGGCAATTTTACTGTCCTGCTGGCGAAAGGACTCAAAAACAGCATTCTGTTTCTCCTCTGCTATACCAATACCTGAATCTTCTATCTTTATATGGATACCCACCCTGTTGCTATCCTTGTTTTCATCCACTGTTTCCACATCAATCTTGACAAAACCCTCTTCAGTGAACTTTATGGCATTGCCGATCACATTCATCAACACCTGCCGCAAACGATTTTCATCAATTATGATTGAGTGTGGGAATTCTTTTGCCAACTTTAGATTTACCGATAATCCCTTCTCAGCAATCCGTGGCTCGAACATCTGAAGAATATCGTTTAAAATCTGAGAAATATTGGCCGCTTCATAATGGAATTCCATTCTGCCCGCTTCTATCTTGGAAATATCAAGAATATCACTGATAATGCCAATCAAACTGCGGCCCGAACTTTTTATCGATTCAAGGTATCCCACCAGTTTTTTATCATCACTTAAGGGAATGGAGAGTTCACTGAATCCGATAATTGCATTTAAAGGTGTTCGGATTTCATGGCTCAGATTGGCCAGAAACTCACTCTTCATGCTGCTGGCAGACTCAGCTTGCTCTTTGGCGGTTTTTAGCTCTTCCTCCGCTCTCTTGCGGTCACTGATATCACGATAAATACCATAAACACCCATCAATTCTCCATCCAAAACAATTGGAGTAACCATAATGGATACATGGATTAATTCCCCATTTTTACGGCAGCGGACCGCCTCACAGGAAATATTATGGCTATCCGATGCTTGATGGGTTATGGAAAGAGCTTCAATCGCTATTTCATCCTCCCCTGCCACCAGATCATCAATGAGTTTTCCCTCAGCCTCTTCCTTGCTGTATCCGAATATGCGGCAGAATTCACTATTCACCCGGATTAACCGATGGTTTTTATCGGCCAGTGCAATTCCCTCCTTTGCTGATTCAAAGAGTTGATCCAAATAAGATGTTTCCTTTCTCAGTGCCTCTTCGACTACCTTTAACTCGGTCACATCCTGAATCACCCCCATCATCACCTCGGGCTTGTTGTCACTATCATAACTCTTAACATCCGGCGGCATCACATTCACCCAGCGTATGTCGCCATCCGGCCGGACAATACGGAAAGGCAGGGCCTGGTCCCTCATACCCACCACCACCTCTGTCATGGCTTTTGTTATTAAATTCCTATCGTCAGTGTGGACAAAGTCATCAATTAAAGAGGGTAGACTGCTAACAGGATAATTCCCTGCAATGCCGAATATCTCCCGCACCTCCAAAGATATCTCAAAACGATCTTTTTTTAAATGCCACTCCCAGCTGCCCAGGTGAGCCAGCTTATGTGCCTTCTCCAGTTTGTCATCACGTTCAAGGAGTGCCTCTTCCACCTTCTTGCGCTCGGTGATGTCTGTTAATATTACACCAATTCCCTGGCCGACCCTAAACACCTGAGCGGAGATGAAGATATTACGGTAAGCATCAATTTGAATCATATCTTCATAAAAATATGATTTTCCATCCCTCAATACCGCTGAAAATTTTACATAACGTCCAGAAATTGTCAGATTTGGATAGAGGTCCAATAATGACGCACCGATTAACTGATCCTTTTCCCGAGCAAAAAGTTTCATCGCTTTGACATTCGTTTCCACCACCATTAGGTCACTATCCAAAAGCAGGAAAGCATCGGCAGCGGACTCCATAAAGGATCTCCACTTTTCATCCCTCTCAATAAGGCCTTTCTCAACTTTTTTCAACTCTGTAACATCCCGTATGGTACCCTCAATACCTACCTGCTCATCAGCGCTATTTAAAATTATCCGCGCGTTAATGGATGTATTGGCAACCTCACCATTCTTTTTTATCAGCTTGATCTCATAGTTTTTCACAAATCCCCGCTTCATAATTTCAGCCACAAACCGTTGCCTCTCTTCCGGGTTTTGATATACCTCAAGCACAGACTTGCCAATCATTTCCTCCG
>CBFDCH010000429.1:0-3232 GCA_965603235.1 uncultured bacterium
TGTATGCCTGGCTGCCATTAAAATCGGTGGCATTATCCTTGGTTTATCCCCAACCACAACCGTGATTATCTCTTCAATCATTGTGGTTATATATACCATGCTCGGGGGATTACGAGGCGTGCTGATTACTGATTTTATCCAATTTATCATTGCCATGATCGGTTCAGTGGCCGTTGCATATGTGGCCCTGAACCTACCCAAGATCGGGGGAATCGGGAAATTGCTGAGTCATGAAAGTCTACAGGGAAAATTATCTTTCATCCCCGATTTTTCTGATACCTCATTGTTGATTACCGTTTTTATCATTCCCATTGCCGTTCAATGGTGGAGCGTTTGGTATCCCGGGGCCGAGCCCGGCGGCGGTGGATACATCGCTCAGCGTATGCTGGCCGCCAAAAATGAAAAACATGCCATGGGGGCTACTTTTTTCTTTAATATTGCCCATTATGCCCTGCGACCATGGCCCTGGGTGATTGTTGCCCTCTGTTCCGTGATCATTTTTCCCATGGACTCCAGGATAGATCGAAAAGCGGCTCTTGAAGAATTGAACACTCCGGCAATGAAGGAGATTGTGCAGAAGTGGGAAGCGAATCCGGCCACTATTGATCCGACCATGGCTCAAAAGATCGAATCCCTGCAGGTGCAGGGCAGGGGACTGACTTCAATAAAAAAGGCATTCCCACAGGTTAAATATAACAAGCTCGGACATGACCTTGCCTATCCGGCCATGTTGACCTTTTTACCGGTGGGATTGATGGGGATTGTGGTGGCCTCGCTCATTGCCGCTTTTATGTCCACCATTTCCACGCATCTCAATTGGGGAGCATCATATATTGTCAATGATTTTTACAAGCGTTTTATCAAAAAGGATCCTTCGGATAAACAGCAGGTTATGGTGGGCCGGCTCTCCATACTTGTCTTGATGATATTTGCCGCTATTGTTGCCCTTTTGTTAAGCAATGCCCTGCAGGCATTTCATATTTTATTGCAAATTGGGGCGGGAACCGGCTTGTTGTACCTGCTGCGTTGGTTCTGGTGGCGCATTAATGCAGCCAGTGAGATAACCGCCATGATCGTTTCATTCCTGGTGGCCGTTTATTTCGAATTCATCCACGATTTACTGGGATTCCAGGAGATTGTTGCATGGCAGAAGCTTGTCATCGGGGTGGCAATCACTACTGTGAGTTGGATTACAGTGACCTTTTTAACCAAACCCACCGAGCGAAATACCCTGTTTGAATTTTACAAAAAAGTCCAACCCGGTGGTCCGGGATGGCAAAAAATCGTACAGGCCGCGGAAAAATCCGGTTTGGAGATTGAGCAGAATAGAGGAGAAAAATGGGATTTGCCCACCAGTCTACTGGGAGTCTTCCTGGGTATTATGTTGGTGTACGGCACTCTGTTCGGTATCGGATTTTTACTTTACCATAATTACATTCCTGCCGTAATTACCCTATGTACTGCATGTGTTTCGACCTATTTCCTGGTCAGGATTTGGAAAAAATTCAGGTTTCATTAATGACAGTTAAGCTAGGTAGTACGGGTGTTAGAGGTAGATTCTACGAGCTCACCCCTGAGCTTGTATTAAGGTTAACCGAAGCGTTTTCAACCTACATTGGTGCCGGGAATGTGGCTGTTGCCAGGGATACCCGTCCCTCGGGTAAATTCATTGTCGAGTCTGTGATATCGGGCTTAATATCCAGTGGAGCCAAGGCTCACGGATTTGGTGTTTGCCCGACACCGGTCCTGCAATGGTTGATTCGCCAGCAGCAGTTTAACGGCGGTATTGTCATTACTGCTGCCCATAACGCCTATAAATGGAATTCGCTGGTCTTTTTAAATGCTGATGGGGCCTACCTCTCACCCGTGGAGGTAGAGGAATTTTTCAGCCTCTACCATTCCGGAAAATATTTGCGAAAGCGTTTCAATCACCTGGGAAACTTTATTGACCGGTCCGGTCAATTGACCCAATACTTTTCTGCGATATCAGAAGGCAGGCCTGCCAGGCACAGTCGATTTAAATTTGCCGTTGATTGTTCCAATGGCGCCATGGGCCGGGTAATGAGCCAGTTTGCCGATACTCTGGCCATTGATGTGGTACCGCTCTTTTGTGGTGGAAAAAGTTTTTTTAAAAAGGATCCGGAGCCCAATATATCCAATGCCGAGGTGTTAGCCACTGTGGTTAAGGAGACCGGCTGTGATGGAGGATTCCTGTTAAATAGTGATGCCACTCGCATTCTGGTGGTTGATGAAAAAGGGAAAACCTATTCAGAAGAACTTACTTTACCGTTGTTCGCCGGTATTATGCTTCAGGAGGAAAAAACCAATATCGTAACCACCTATTCCACATCCAAGATGATTGACCTGGTTGCGGCAAAATACAAAGTGAAGGTCCATCGGACAGATGTCGGACCTCCGTCAGTTGTGCAAACCGCTGTTGATTTAAAAGCAAAAATCGGCGGCGAAGGGAGCGGCAGTGTTTTGTATACTCCATTCTCGTTCGGTTATGATTCATTGTACTTCATCAAAAAGTTGGTGGAATATCTGGATAAAAAGGATATCACCTTATCAACCCTTACCCGCGTGTTTGAACCACCGGCAATACATAAACTTACCTTTCAGCTGCCGGCCCAGGATATTTACGCAGTTTTAGCTGCTATTGAAAAAGCCTACCCCTCAAAAATAAAATTAAAGGATGGGCTTTATATAGAAAAGGATGAAGGCTGGATGTGTATTCGGGCCTCTTCTACCATGTCCATGATTCGTGTTGTAGCGGAAGGCGGAGGGATAAATCAAGACTTAGACCGCATCAAAGCGATGGTAAAATGAGGACAGTTGAAAACATCAAAATAGGCATCTCGGGCGTCCGGGGCATTGTTGGCGAAACCTTGAATCCTGAGATTGTCCTAAATTTTACCCGGGCCTTTGCCACCCTTATCGGCACGGGCAGCGTGGCTGTGGCCAAGGATTCGAGGATTTCCGGGGAGTACATCCAGAGAGCCGTATTTTCCAGTTTAATTTATTCCGGCATAACCCCTGTGAATACCTTAACCATTCCCACTCCCACCCTGCAAATATTTGTAAAAGCACGGAATTTAGATGGCGGCATCATTATTACAGCGTCTCATAATCCGGAACAGTGGAACGGCTTGAAATTTGTGAATCAGGATGGTCTTTTCCTCTCCTCCTATACGGCTTCCCACCTGCTGGATATCTATCATCAACGCGGCTT
>CBFDCH010000430.1:0-3225 GCA_965603235.1 uncultured bacterium
CTTTGCAGCTGAACATCATCTCCATCTCGGCCCTTCAATGATCCGTGATTTTCCTCCGCCGATTTCAAGCATTCTGGAACCCTGTGGCACAAATTGTTTGATAAATGAAAAAACCAGTAGGTCCTGATAATGTTTTAAGGACCAGCTATTTTCATTTAAGGAATCGTTAAAAAGAATCTGGTCATATTGATTCTGGGTGAAAAGTGTGAGATGGGTGGATTTGGAGTATGTAAATTCATCAAAATCATTTGGATCGCTGAAAAAACGTTTAGGGTGGGAATTCACTTCTTTAGCCATCCGGTTTAATCCTCTCTTCTACCAGTCCTCCCCGGTTTCATAATTCAGTTTTATCAGAAGGTGGCCGAAATGGTTTTTAAAATATTGTTTATGATCTACATTGAAATGATTTTTCCAGTCACCCGGTAACCCTCGGCGATAGTGGGAATGTGTGTCTTCTTCGCCCTGTTTACGGCCGCCGGATAATACAAAAAAGCTATTTTTTTGGAGAGTGTCAGCCAGCTGAATCAAACATATCTGCTTTATTAAACCCAAATGGGCAAAAATTTCAGTAAATACTGCCAGAGGTTTTCCGGTTAAATCTTCCATTTTAATTTCCAGAATGTGGCTATGGTGGTATTCCCACTCCAAAAGATGCCTCAATATGTTTTTGGAGAATTCCATTTCGAGAAATATTACCTCGATATTATCTACGCCATTTAACCGTTCTCTGTGAGTTGCCAGGGTTGGGAAATCGGCCGTGGAATGGGAATATCTGTGGGAGAAATAGGCAGATATTATCAGATCTCGGGGATCTCGGATTACATGAAACGCCTGCAAGTGTTTTAACGGAAGGATGTACTTCATCTGGGCATTGGAATAGGAGATAAAATCAATTTGATTGCGATGGATAAACCGGCTGAAAGAAGGCTGGAAATGCCGAGGGGAATGAACGATGGCTGATTTAAATCCAAGAGATTCACAACAGCTACTTATTATGGCATGTATCCAGTTGGTGGCACATTTATGGTGCCCAAAATATGCGAATAATTGGCTGTTTTTCATTTGAAGGAGTGGTTTTAATTGATCCCCGATGGGGATAATAAATAGGGCTACCTGGTCCAGGGAATACCCGAGGTAACATTGGTTGACACCTTTTTCTCAAATATTGATGTTTTGTCGATCTCTTCAATACATAACCAACGGTCGGACTCCGCTTTAAGAAAATCCCTGAGAATTTTCCCGGTAATCAGTTGGGTGTCATCCACGATTAAAATCCCCCCTTGTTTCAAACAATCAGCTGTAAAATACCAATCAATAAAGGGGGCAGGGAAGGCGTGGTCACCATCAATTAGCACCATGTCAAGATTCCTGCTTGTTTGTCTCATCAGGATTGGCAGTTTGTTTTGGGAGCACTCGGCGTAAAAATCAATATGGGTAATGTCAACGCGGTGTTTAAAACACCAGGTCCTTATTTGCTCATGTTCCTCCTCAAAGGGTGATATTACAGCATGACGCATGGACCTCAAAGCAAAGAGAATTGTTGAGTAACCGCATCCGGTTTCAAGGGTATGTGCTTTTGGGGGAATATTTTCATGAAGCCATGACAGCACCTGAGCAGATATCGCATAATTTTCTGTTCCCGCCTTTTCCCGGCCATGAAATTTGGGCCGGGTTTTCAATAGAAAGCTCAGATGCTCCATCGTATTCTTTATGGTAGGGGTAGGTCCTGCTTGAATTTCATGTCTATATCAGAGTGTAAAAACATGTAAGGTTGATGTGTCCAGGGAATTCCCTTGACTACGGGGGAAGCTGATTTTTTTTGAAATATGGTGGTGTTTCCATCCTGATATATTGCTTGCCATTTTTGCTGATCAGCTTCCAGGAATTCACACATCAGGCTTACGGTATAAATGGACTTACCCACCAAGATCAGCATCCCCTCCTTCTTTAACCATTCGGCTGTGTAATACCAATCCATTGAGGGAATGGGGAATGCTCGGTTTCCGTCAATAAGAATCAGGTCCAGGATCTGATCCATCTGCATATGGGGTGTGATATCCTGTGAATTCTCATTTATAAATTTTACATAATCCAGAGAAACCTTATGAGCTTTGCACCACTTCTGAATGAGTTTGTATTCCTCAATATAGGGTGATATAACTGTGTGGTGGCCACTTAATAGTGCAAACACAACGGTTGAGTAACCGCAACCAATCTCCAGAGTCAATGATCCAGGCTTTAAGGATCGATATATCCAATGGAGAACATCCGGCATCATGGAGAAGTTTTGTGACCCTGTATCCGGGGAACCGTGGAAGGAGGGGCTGTCCTTAAAAAGTTCTTCAACCTTTTTTATCAGCCGCCACTTTTTTTTACCAATTTTATTGATATCTTCCCTGGATCTCATAGGTAAATCATTGGTGTTGATTGAGATTTTATAACTCTCACCCAATGTTTGCAGAATTGATAACCGCAATGACTCCAAAACCTCTTCTTCCCTCTCCACAGGGATGGCCATCAGGTCAATCAGGGTTCTGGTTTCCCAGTGGTGGGGCTGCAAAACCTGACCTGCCAATTCGTAAAGTTGGTAATTCATTGATTGGAAAAACTCAAAAAACTCCTCTTTGGAGTAATTATAAAGCTCAGCCACTTTATATTTTTCCTGCCAACATTCAAAAAAAATGACCGGCCGTTGATTTTCGATGATCTTCCTGGCACCCAGCAATATGCTGAATTCGGCACCCTCAGTATCAATTTTTATCAAATCCAC
Source organism: uncultured bacterium (assembly GCA_965603235.1). GTDB lineage: Bacteria > Acidobacteriota > Aminicenantia > UBA2199 > UBA2199 > CBFDCH01. Next base: position 2,771 of record CBFDCH010000430.1, read on the forward strand.
CCGCTGGATCTCAGCAGTCAGATCATCCAATGTTTTGGTTATAACTTCTCTTATTTCATACTCAGGCTCAACCGATTCTCCTTCGGGATTCATTTTGAGACAACTCATCCCTGGTCGGTGGGTAAATACATAAAAATCTGATTCCCCGCTGTGATTGGAGAGGGCAATTTCATGTGTACTAATAATAGATGTGAGTCCTTGATTGTAAGTGGACTTTTTAAGTACTGCCAGGTTTTCTTGAACCGGTTCAAAAGCCAGAACCTGACCTTCGGGCCCCACTTGCTTGGCCATCTGTATGGTATGTGATCCAGTGTTTGCTCCTACGTCGATGGCCACATCTCCCGGTTTCAGGTCGTGCCAGACATTCTCAATAAATAGGCGGCCTGTCCCCTCTACGATAAAATTTTCATGTTCATACGGGTGTGTATGTTTGGGTGAATTGCCGCCTGGTTCAA
>CBFDCH010000431.1:0-3220 GCA_965603235.1 uncultured bacterium
ACGTGGGAATAATTCTTATCCAGAATTCGCTCCCGGTGTGGTGGGCTGGTCATAAAACCCTTGTGAATGTAGGAAGCTACAAAGGTATTGCTGAATGAGACATTCTCTCCGGCGCTGGTAAAGTGCAGACCGGCATCTCCCATCCGTTCGGCCAGGATTTTATATTCGGGAAAGTCATGACTCAATTTTTGTTCCTGAACCATTTTGCGACTATGATCCAGAGCCAATTGTTTGAGAATTTTATCTGATTTTAAAGGTTTGAGTCCCTTTTTTGTTCTCTCTCCATTCAACAATTGCAATAATTTCCGCTCCGTTTGGGCCAGCTTTTGCGGATCTGTTGTGATAGTATTGGCGGATACCTGCCACCATCCCAGCACCATCAGGCATAGACATATAACGATTTGATTCCTTCTCTTCCTAACCATTGGATATAAAAGATATATATAATATATTTTTACTACATTTCAATCCTCAAATGGGGTCAAGTCTCAACATTTGACAAAAATAACGTTCAAATTAGATGCCTGTTTTTATTCTTCCTTCTAATTGGTTAAATATAGCCTTGTTTTTTGAGTTTGTTCTGAAAGAATCTTCGAACCGTTTACACATTATAGAGATTGCAGAATAATCAAGTCCAACCAAATTCCCAATTTCCCTTAATTTTAGTGGGGAAAATTGCCTCAATGCGTAGACATATAGCTTGCGGTATTCTCCTGACTTACTCCTTTTTATATGCAAGCTTGACTCTTCAATGTTGAATTCATCCAATATATAACTTTTTATCTGATTGGCTGAAATAAGGTTTAAGTTTTTCATATCTGGGATCTCTCGAACATCCTCAACCAATTTATTGTTTTCTACCTTCTTTAGAATACTTTTTAAATAAGATTGGCTTCCTAAAAATGAGTTTTTGCCATAAAATAATTTTGAAGATTCAGGATTTTTTTTATACCAATCCAAAACGAATTGTTGATATGAATTTTTGTTATTTGAAAAAGAAATGAGAATATCTTTTGAATATAGCCATTCTGGTTGTTTCTTTTCCCCGATATAATACATATAGCTACTCCATTTATAGTCGGATAAATCTTTTACTATGCCAGCCCTTAGAGGATTTAAATGGATGTAGGCACTAAGAGTTAAAAGATAGCTCTCTTTCTCGATTAATATAGATTTATAACGGCCTTGAAACACAGAGCCAATGATTTGGTGTCTTGCTTTAAACCAATTACAATAGTTGGTGTTTATATGATGCATAGCTCTTGATAGATTCCCATGAGGGGTTTCTAGGAGTAGGTGATAGTGATTCCCCATTAGTACGTAGATATGGATCAAGATTTTGTGTTTGTTGACCGCTTCAACTACCTTTTCTAAAAATTTTTCTCGGTCTCTATTGTTGTGAAAAATACTTTCCTTTTTATGTCCCCTCGTAAAAATGTGGTATAACGCTCCATCAAATTCAAGTCTCAGTGGTCGTGACATAAAAATATATTAATGTGTTTAAGTTGGAATGTCAAATGTTGAGACTTGACCCCGTCTCGTTTTTATTGACTGACTGAGGCTTTTGTGTTATTGTTCCATATCATGAATTTGTATTTATTGTATGCGATCCAGTTTTTGGTTATTCTTTTTGCCATTTCAATTCATGAAGCGGCCCACGCCTGGATGGCCGACCGCTGCGGGGATCCCACCGCCCGCTTGCAGGGGCGGGTTACCCTCAATCCCATCCCCCATATAGACCCTTTTGGCACGATTATTTTTCCCCTCATACTGGTCCTTATCAAAGCCCCTTTCATTTTTGGCTGGGCCAAGCCTGTGATGGTAAATCCCTATAATTTGCGGGATCCGCGCCGGGATGGCATGCTCATTTCAGCAGCCGGCCCCCTCTCCAATATTATTACCGGTATTATTGCCATTGGCGTCTACATTCTGTTTTTCAAAATGGGCATTTTTGTTTCTCTGCCGATTCTCACATACCTTGTTTATTTCCTAATCATGATAAGCTTCATACTGGCTATATTCAACCTCCTGCCTGTGCCGCCCCTGGATGGCAGTGGTATCATGGAAGGTATTCTGAAAGGGGAGGCCTTTGAGACATACCAGAGAATAAAACCCTATGGCTTTATCATTCTAATTGCTCTCTTATATTTTAATATCCTTGATATAATCTTTTTCCCCATTATTAAAATAGTAAACAAGATACTTCCCGGTTTTTGAGGATTTTTGTGGCGGGGGGGCTGAATAATATGATGTCCGGATTGGTGAAAATCTAATGGAACCTGAGGATTACACCATTCAAACCGATTTTTTTGAAGGCCCCCACGATCTGCTTCTCCACCTGATCAAAAAAAAGAAGATGAATATTATTGAGGTGCGTATCTCTGAAATCACCACCGAATATCTGGAGTATCTGGATAAAAGAATGGGTATCAATCCCTCCCGTGAAGGGGATTTTTTGGTCACCGCTTCCACCCTGATCTATATAAAGTCGAGAACCCTGTTACCCAGGATTAATCCTGATGATGAAGAATCTCCAGAGAAAAAATTGATTCACACTCTGATCGAATATGATAAAATTCAACAAATAGGTAAATTGTTGAAATCAATGGAGGGAAAAGAATTGCTTCTATGGAAGCGGGAAGAGGTGAATGAGCATTTTGAAAACCGTGAATTTAACCTGGAAGAGGTGACCACCTTCCAACTGGCAGAGGTTTTTTTAAACCTGGTAAAGAAAAAAGATAAAGAACAATTTCTGTATATTGAATCCAAGAATTATTCCATTGAGGAGAAATGGAAGGAGATTGAAAAACTGCTTGGGGAAAAGGAGTATCTGGATTTTAGCCAGTACATAAAAACCCTTGATTCCATTGAAGAGTTGCTGGTTAGTTTTTTTACTCTCCTGGAAATGATCAAACAATCGGTTTTGATCGCGGTTCAGAAGCGTACCTTTGACACAATTTCTGTCTGGAAAAAAGAAAAGGGGGAAGTGGCCCATTGAAAGAGCACTCTGTAACTGAAAAGGGTGAAATGGACCAACAATTGGCCTGTATTGAAGCGGTCCTTTTTGTGTCTCAGGAGCCGGTGGAAGCAGAGCGGTTCATGGATGCCCTGGGATGCAAAAATGTCGAGGAATTTGAACGCTTGATCGACCGCGTCAATGATCATTACAATCAAAACAATCGCGGCATTATTGTAAAACGGAGCGGCGGTGGTTTTCAGT
>CBFDCH010000432.1:0-3218 GCA_965603235.1 uncultured bacterium
GCGTCAATATTTTCAACAATCCATTTTGGCTCTGATCCTTTAAATAAAGCAATGATTTCTCTCAGTAACTCTGAAAAGCTTGTCAGAGACATAAAAATGTTGAGAGGCATATAAACATAAGATCAGAAAAAACATTAAGTATTGAGAAATTGTCATATTTTTTTTATAATTGTGCTGTAAATAAAAAAATCCAAGCAATTATTTTAGAGGTGTGAGATGAAAAAGTTTTTAAACTGGTTTCTGATTATCGCTTTGTTTATGGTTATGCTGGGCATTGGATTGGCTCAATTTCCCAAGATTAAGCTAAAAATCCCCAAAAAAATACCTGGCCTGAAAACAATTCTTAAGAGCAAACCACCTCTAACCACTGGGATTGCGGATGCAGTTACAGAAGTTCCCTTCCTCGACGATTTTAATCCAGAATTTACTAGACCCATGACCTTGCTTCCCCGTACACCGAAGGGAGGCTTTGTACTCGAGAAACCAGCCAACTATATTTTTGAGTGCCAGAGTTACTGCTTAAAAGCTGGCACCTATGCCCCGGGCGAAGGCCGTGGCGGGAAAGGATATCTTTATGCCCCGTTAAAGGGACCTCAATCAGACATTATTCGCAATATTTTAGAAAACTCCTATCTTCACCCGGAGATTCCGCAGAGAGATATTCAGGTTCTTCTCTGGGCAGTTATTTCCCGCACCAGAATCAAGAGTATGACAGCAAAGATGCGACGTACCGCTGCTTTACTTCTCACTCCGAAAGAATTGTTCAGGATTAATGGGGGAGCGCTGGGATTAATCCCTAAAAAATTAATAAGGAAGGTTTTTGCGGATCTTCCAACATCAGTTCGCCGTGTCATGGAGGCTGAAGCTCACTTGCGCTCCATGCTTACCAGGGCATCAACATCCTATGATGAATTGGAGCGGGTGGCAGTATTACAGGGTGAACCACCTTTTGAGGAAGGGGATCGTGAAGTTCCCAAGGGGCGCTGGTCGTTTCATCCGGACGGCTATTTTATCCGCTACTTTCCTCGTGGATATCCGCGGATGCTCATTGAACTCAATCTCCCGGTATCCATTCGGGTTAAACGGGATGCTCAGTGTCGCATCACATCAATTTCTGACCGGAGGGGCAATGGTATTAAAACTGTATATAATGATACTGTAGAACCATTGACTATATCGGGAGAAGCCTCGCTTAAGGGGTATGTTTTTCGTTCTCTAGTTTTTGAGAGGGTCAATTTTGAACTGGAGAATCCAGAAAAAAAGGAAAACAAAGAATGGAAAAATAAAGGGTGGACCTTGCTGGGAATACCAACCGGCAAGGGCCAAATCAATTCAAGGGTGAATCGTTTCTCAGATTCACAAAAACGGTATTTATGGTCTTTAACTCACAAGAAACAAGTTAATGATTTATTTAAAGGACTTATAACCCTGGGGAGATTTGCTAATAACCAGAGACTGAGCCCAGACAAGCTGGAAGAAATAATGGCCCTGGGACATTATGCGGTGGCTCTGCAGAATGCTGTGAATAACGGTACTTCTGAAGAGAAGGATTGGTTGGAAAGTTCCTTGAATCTGGTAAAAATGGCCTGGCAGTCAGCTGTTTCAATAAACATGAGTACGTCTGAAGATACTCCAATTTTTAATCCAGCTGAGGATCCGACTCCTGGGTCTGCCGGTGAGCAACGGGAGGGAGACTCACCACGTCCAAGCAATAAAGAGGATGAATGTGGTGAAAAAAAGTTGCGTGAATGTATGGATAAAGCTCGAGAGAAGTTAGATCGTATGGTAAAAGATTGTCTAAGGTATAATGGTTATGATGAAAATTCATGTAACATCGATGCCATTGTAGAGTGTGTTTTACAAATAATTGCAGGTGATAGAGATATTTCCACCTTAAATGATTGTATCATAGAGGCAGGTTGTGGCGGAACTGAAGAAACCAGAAAATGTGTCCGTTCAAAGCTGGGAGTATATTATCTAGATATTAGGAAATGTCAGGAGGCATACAAAAAATGCATGAAATAATTAAAAATGATACAGGGGTTTGATTGCTCAAACCCCTGCATAGGCTTTATTTAAGGGGGGTAGGGGATGAATTTCTTTTCATTCTTTTTAACATCTCATTTATCTCTTTCTTGCGGATTTTTTGAATTTCTTTATGGCGTTTGATTTGTTCCTTGGTCAGGATTTTTTTAATTTCACGGGCCTTTTTTGATTCCAGATCTTTGAGCCTGGAACCTATATAGCGTCGCATCCTGCCGCTACGGTCCCTGCCGGCCATTTTGCTGCCTCCGGTTCGAACCGGACCTCTTACTCCGGTTTGTTGCGGCCACATACGGCGGTATTCCTCCTGCAACTTCATCAGGATGTATTCCACAGTGTTGGTCTGTACGATGTCCAGCATCACACCTTCCTTTATGGTGAATAATTCTTTTTCCTGAGGATCCAGTGAAAATATTGACTTAAATTTTGCTTTTTGATCACCCCGCAATTGCGCTTCGATGTCGGCCTCCAGTTTATTTCGGCGGGCCCAAGCTTTATCGATTTGGGCTTGTACAATAGCGGCAGATTCGGAGCGGTCCTTTACCCCCTGTTGATCATAGCTGTTCAGCAGTTGGCGGATTTTATCTGCCTGATCCTTGTCCAGATTTATTTGCTTGAGGATCTGCTGGTTTTTTTCAGAGAAAGTGTCGCTCTCCTGTTTCTGATTGGTCGCGGCCAGAATATTAAAAAGAGACAGCCAGACCAGCATGAAAATCATATACCAAAAATATTTAAATAATTTCATAATGTCTCCTGATATTAATCATCCTCTCTAAAATTTAAACAACCGGATCAATCATATCTTGCTAATTTTATCATAGGATGGAGTAAAATATTTATAAAGAAATTTATTCAAAAAATATAATTAAAAAGTCACTTTAAATTCTATCTCCTGAGAGAAGAATTTTTTAAGAACTTTATTAAGAACTAAACTTATAATAAATATAAATATATATTCTTTATTAGGTTGAAAAAATAATATTTTAATACTATATAGAGAAAAGACAAAAAAATATTCTTTTTGGTGTTGACATGGACAAAAAAGAGTGTATAATAGTGTCGTTTTTTCCTTCTACCCCGGCGGGGAAGATAAGGATCTTTGAAATCTGAGTAGAGTGTTGAATCAAAGTCATTAAAACATTTATAAACCCAGAAAACTAAAAAACATTAAATTA
>CBFDCH010000433.1:0-3217 GCA_965603235.1 uncultured bacterium
AATAATCAGCTTAAGGTTCATTTGCTCAGTTTAAACAATGCCAGGTTGGTGAGGCATTGCATGGTGTGTTGCGTTCCGGAATCCGGGTCTATTTCTGCTTGAGGGAGTTTCAGACCATATTCCCGGCCAAGTTTGTCCGCAGCCAGAATCCATTTGGTCAATTGAGATATCCTTTCCTCAATATCAATGCCAAAAAGGGTATGCCAGTCAAACCAAAGCTGGAGAGTGCCCCCGCTGCTAAATTCCTTTATATACAGGGGGCGGCCTCTGGCATAGGCTTTCCAATCCACATGCCGCTGTGATTCTCCCAACCGGTAGGGCCTGAGTCCGGAGAAGTCTTCACCCCCGCTGAAATGGAAACCCTCGGAGCTATCCATATCCTGCTGCTGGGCAGGAGGAAAGGGTCTTAAACCGGCAGGTTTGGGGAAGACAATGTAATCCTTGTTTACCACTTGACTGTTACGGCCTCTGAACAGTCCCAGAGGGAATAGTGAAATGATGGAGAGGGTTTGTAAAGTGTACTTGCCGCGGCTGGGCGTTGGCAGGGATATCCTAATGGTCTCAACTTGCTGGGGGGCAATTGAATGGGGCCCAAAAAACTGTGGTTTGCCAGCGCCATCAACCAGCAGGTAAAGTGAAAACCGGTGTTTTTTTGTTGTGTTTTTCAGTTGTACATTTATCTCAATCTGGCTGCCGGCAAAGGCAATCTTTGGTTCAAACTGGCAAAATGTCAGCCCTTTTACATTGTTGCCCGTGAAGATATAACCGATCACCACCATACCAATCAGTAAAAAACAGAGGCTATAGGCCATGTTGTTACTATAATTCATTGATGCCATGAGCATGGCAATAAGAATGAGTACCAGAAAAAATCCGGCACGGGTCAAAAAGACCGATGTTCTGGCCTTTTGCTTTATCTCTTTCATAAGCGGCTATATAACTTTTATGGATTGGATTAACATATTGGTAAAACGGAATTCATCGCCCTTAACCCGAATTCCTTCCGGATCGAGCCTGTGTTCCAGCACACTGCCTGCCACGGCTTGAATATCTTCGGGTAATACCTCTCTTCGGTTTGAACAAAAAGCCCAGGATTTACCGGCTCTCAACAGGGAAATACCCGCTCTTGGCGAGAGGCCCAGGTATTTTTGCGGGTCACTCCTGCTGCAGGCCAAAATTTGTTGTACATAGTCCAGGATCGGGTCTGCTGTAAATACCTCTTCAATGGTTTTTTGGATTTCCAGCAATTCCGCTATCTCCAGAAGAGGGCTTATTTTTTTTATCATTTCGAAACGATTTTCACCGGTTAGCAGGTGCCTTTCCGATTGAGGGTCCGGATAACCCAGGTGCAATCTCATCAGGAAACGGTCCAGCTGGGATTCTGGCAGGGGGAAGGTTCCCACATGATGACGTTGATTCTGGGTGGCGATCACAAAAAACGGCTTGGGCAATTCATGTGTTTTGCCATCCACTGAAACCCGTCGCTCCTCCATGGCCTCCAGTAACGCGCTTTGCGTTCTTGGAGTGGCTCTGTTCAATTCATCGGATAAAACCATTTGAGAAAAAATAGGTCCGGGTTGAAAGGAAAATTGTTGTTCCCTTTTATCAAAAACAGACACACCGACAATGTCAGCCGGTAAAAGATCACTGGTGCACTGGATACGAGTGTAATTTAATCCAAAAATTTTGGCCAAAGCCTGAGCCAGGGTGGTTTTACCAACGCCCGGGATATCTTCGATCAACAGATGGCCATTGGCCAGCAAGCAAGTTATCACCAACTTGATCTCCAGTTTTTTGCCCAGGATGATCTCACCCACCTGTTTGATAACTGCCTCTATTTTTTCCTTCATATTCGCCTCTTACTCTTTTTTATCGCTGGATACTGAACAATACACATCATTAAAGCCAGGATATTTTAGTTTATACGGAATTGTTTCCTGTATGGTCTTATTTTAAATAAAAACCACTGATCAGACAACTTTTTACAAAAATAAATTAAATTTCCTGCAGCAGACAAAAAATGGGTTGACAAATTATAATATATTGGCGACAATTTTTTTGTGGCAACTTTCTCTTATCTAAAAAAATAATGTCTTTAATTCTGCGGCCTTGTCTGTAAAGGAGAACAAGAGATGAGTAAAAAGGTTTTAGTTGTCGGGCTTGGAGCCATTGGCGGTATTCTTGCCTGTCATCTGTCAACTTCAGGAACCAAAGTTTGTGGAGTTGATGTTCTACCGGAAATGGTTGATGCCATAAGATCAAATGGTATAAATATTGAAAAATTAACCTCCCTACACGCCAATCTGGAAGAGGTAGTTGTTAAATTTACAGACCTTAAAGAGAGGGAATTCGATTATGTAGTTATTACAGTAAAAACACCCTATATGGAAGCTGCTGTTTCCGAGGTGAAAAACCTTAATGGAGAGTTTAAGGTTGTAGCATTTCAAAATGGCCTTGATAACGAGGAGCTGCTGGCAGAGCATTTTGACAGGGACAGAGTTTTGCGTTTTGTGATAAATTATGCCGGAAACATAGTGACGCCGGGGACTATCAGTATGTCTTTTTTTAACAAGCCGAACTATGTGGGCGGATTGAACCCCAATCGTATTTGTGAAAATGCCACAGAGTTTGCCCGGCTTGTAAGTGATGCCGCGCTGGCAACAGAGTGTGTTTCTGATATTAAGAAACCAGCCTGGAAAAAAACGATCCTGAATGCGGTGCTGGCACCACTCTCTGCCCTGTTGGGATTTACTATGGCTGAAATAATGACCTGCGCTGAAACACGTTCCCTAGTAGAGTTGCTCTTTCAAGAGGGAATTGCCGTTGCCAAACACTTGGGATATGACTATGGCGAAGAATTTTTTCAGCAGGGCATGGAATATCTTTCTGCTGCGGGTCACCATAAACCTTCCATGCTCATTGATATCGAAAAGGGTAGACCAACAGAAATTGATTTTATAAACGGTAAAATTGTGGCATACGGTGACAAATTGGATATCCCTGTTCCGGTAAATAGGGCTATATATTCCCTGGTAAAAGCAAAGGAAAAACACGAAAGGCCGGTTTGATAAAGGAGAATCTGGAGAAATGAGAGTATCGGGACCGCTGTTTGTCGGTGTTGATGTGGGTGCTTCAAGGACCAAACTGGCCATCCTCGATCAAGACGGCAAACTCATTGCCAGGGCAGTAAAAAAATCCGGCATCGATTTTGCCAACA
>CBFDCH010000434.1:0-3212 GCA_965603235.1 uncultured bacterium
AGAAGCGCCCCTAATTAAAAAAAATTGCTGCCGGACAAGATGGATGCGTCTAGTAGAAGCAGGTGGAAATAACTTTGTACTTGTACTTTTCGTTGTTGTGGAGGTAACCGTTGTTGTAGAGATGGAGGGTTTTAAGCAGATCGCCCCCGGTTTTCTGGTAATAGCGTTTTAGTACCTGCAATCCCAGGTCGATATTGTATTCGATATCAAAAATTTTTCTAAAGTTGATGGCCAGTTCGTTTTTCCAAACAGAGTAGTTAATCTGCATCAGCCCAAAGGCGCCCTTGGAAGAGACGGCAAACGGCTTAAAGTTGCTCTCAATCTGAATTAGGCTTAACACCAGGTTGGGATCAAAATCATATTCAATGGCTTTTTTGTAAGCAACCTCTACGATTTTTGAAAACAGAGGGTATTTTTTGTTATACACAACATCTTTGTAACGAAGGGCATTGATCCGTTTTAATTCTGTTTGACTCTGTTTTAATTCACTTTCAACAATTTCCAAACTTGATTTTAAGGTGTCAATTTCATGGATAAATGATTGTTTTTGATTTAGGAGTTTGATTATGCAAAGGCATAGAACCACCACTATCAGCGGCACTGCAGCATAGATAAGTCTTTTTTTTACGGGCATTTTTAATGTTTTCCTTATCTAGTGTTTATTATATATTCAAACACTAGATCTGTCAAGTTTTTTTTTACTTTTTTCTGAGATGTGAGAAACTTTACAACTTGCCCTTTTTATTCTAGAATGTATATCCTGCGAGCGAAAAATGCCTTTGTATGAATATAAATGTTTGTCCTGTGGTGAGGTTTTCGAAAAACTCATCCGTACTTTAAGTACACCGGTCTCAGTTGATTGTGAAAAGTGTCACAGTGGAGAGGTTGAAAAAATGATCTCTTCATTTGCCACCTCCGGCACATCAAAAACCGCTGGAGCCGGTGCTGGCGGGAACGCCTGCAACTCATGCGTCCAACGCAATTGCAGCTCTTGTGGTTGAACCTGTTTTTCTTGAAATAACTCTTTGGTTCGCGGTAAAATAAGATCACCGGGCATGACCGATTGATCCATATGTTGATATGGGTAAAAATAAATTGTGACTGAGGTAACCATGGATTTGCTTGGAAAAAATTTAATTGGCGGTGCTTTTATTGGTCAGGCAGAGAATGAGTTTTTTGCCTATAATCCCGCAACTGGAGAGCCGCTATCTCCCCCCTTTTATGAAGCAACTGAGGAAGAAGTAAACGTGGCTGTGGAAGTGGCTGATGCTGCTTTTGCTCAATACAGCGCCACCCCCACCAATCAAGTTGCTCTTTTCCTGGAAGTCATCGCCGCAAACATGGGAAATATCAAAGATGAGCTGATTGAACGGGTCAATGCGGAAACTGCACTCGGTTCTGCCCGTCTTCAGGGTGAATTTCAGCGAACAATTAACCAGATCAATATGTTTGTCGGGGTATTGAAGGAAGGTGCCTGGGTGGATGCCCGTATTGATTTACCACAAGCAGAACGTCAACCCAATGCCAAACCAGACCTCCGCCGGGTGGTGAGACCCCTTGGGCCGGTTGTTGTTTTTACGGCCAGTAATTTTCCGTTGGCCTTTTCAGTCGCTGGAGGAGATACCATATCCGCCCTGGCAACCAAAAATCCGGTGATTGTGAAAACCCATGCCAATCACCCGGGAACCTCGGAAATGGTGGCCAGGGCTATCCGTTCGGCAGCCGAAGAGGCCAATATGCCGGAAGGAATTTTTTCCATGGTACATGGGGTCAACCCCAATGTGGGCTTGCTTCTGGTTAGGCATCCCCTGACCCGGGCAGTGGCCATAACCGGTTCATTGGCAGCGGGCAGGGCTCTGTTTGATGCTGCTGCATCTCGACCCGATCCCATCCCTGTTTTTGCGGAAATGGGTAGTATCAATCCGGTGTTTGTCCTGCCTGATATGCTGGGACAAAAAGGAGAAAATGTGGCCGAAGAATTGGCTGCTTCGATAACCCTGGCTGCGGGTCAGTTCTGCACCAATCCCGGGCTAATTGTTCTTATGAAGGGTGAGGGAAATGATGCCTTTATTAATAAATTGAATGAGTCAGTCACAGGGACTAAGATGGGACCAATGTTGAACTCCTCCATTTTAAAAGGATTTGACAACAGTATCACCCAGTTTCTGGAGGTGGCAAATGTTGCCCGTTTGGCCACTTCTCTCCCGGATTCAGATTCCCGGCTGAATTCTCCTGTGGGTTCAGTTTTGAAAACGGATGCCAAAACATTTTTACAGAACCGGCAATTGTCAGGAGAAATTTTTGGTCCTGCCAGTCTGGTTGTCCTGTGTGAGACAGTACAGGAGATGATTGAGGTCGCCCATAGCCTGGACGGGCAATTGACAGCAACCATCCAGGGCGGGCCACAGGATATGGATCTGGCCAGGCAGCTTGTTCCTGTTCTGGAACAACGGGTTGGCCGTTTGTTGTGGGGAGGAGTGCCTACCGGTGTCGAGGTGGGAGCAGCCATGCATCACGGCGGACCCTACCCGGCTACCACCAACAGCCATTTTACTTCTGTTGGTCCACTGGCAATGAAACGATTTGTCAGGCCCATATGTTACCAAAATTTTCCCCAGGAGTTATTGCCTGTGGAACTTCAAAATGGTAATTACAAGGCCATCTGGCGTTTGATTGACAATGAACTGACTCGCGACAATTGCCCGGCTTATTATTAACGGATTGCCGTTTGCTGGGGACTGATCTTTAATCTTATTCTAAAGGCTGAAGTTATTGAAGGCCATCTCTGCAATTGAATCGCCAATACTGATTGAAGCTGTTGCGGCTGGTGAGGGTGTATTCAGGACATTGATGATATACTGGCTCGATTTTATTCTAAAATCATCCACCAGAAAACCGCTGGCTTCAAGAGCCTGGGCCCGTACACCAGCACCACCCACATCCAGGTCTTGCTTTTGAATGTCCGGTATTAGCGCTTGCAGGGCTTTGACAAAGGCATTCTTATTCCAGGAACGATACATCTCGCCCAGGCCCATTTTCCAATGTTTGCTGAACAATCGCAGGGCCCCGGGATAGGTCATGGTGTCAGCAAAGTCGTGCATGGAAAAACTGGTCTTTTTGTAACCTTCTCTCTTAAACGCCAGTACTGCATTTGGTCCCGCTTCTACTCCGCCACCCACCATCCGGGTAAAGTGAACGCCGAGAAAGGGAAA
>CBFDCH010000435.1:0-3191 GCA_965603235.1 uncultured bacterium
AGGATAAAGAATCCCAAGAGAGTCGTCGTTTTATTTCCTATTACAAGGCTTTTGCCAAATCATCTGCAAAGGTACTGGCCCGAACGCAAGTCAAAAAATAAAAAAAGGGACAGCGCTTAGTTTTTACTCCTGCCCGATGTAGTGCGGATGAAATCCTTGACATCGTTGTTGAAGCGTACCAAATCATCTCCAGGTGTATAGACCATATGGCCGGCATGGTAATACTTGCGGATGATATTTTTCTTGAGTCCTTTATGCAATTGCAGCTGGTCCAGGCAATAATCAATGGAAAAGTAGGGACAGGCATAATCATAGTAACCGGCCGTGGACAACACTTTCATGTCCGGGTTGTTGTTCATGGTTTCGGCCAATTGCGGCAGCACTGTCATGCTGAAGGGATCCCACTTCCAGCTGCCAAAAAAACGGGCGCTGTTGGTGTAGGGGCGGGCGGTCTTGTAGCCCAGTTCTTCGCGTAAATAATGGTTGATCAGCGGCGATAAGGTTTGGGTGAGGTTGTAGGTGCCGGTCTTGAACCGGGCGTCATACCGGTCCAGGGGCATATACTTATCCTTCAATAGTTCATTGCGAAATTCTGATGATGTGATGCGCAGTTTATGGTGCATGATAAAATCTACCGATAAACCGGTCAGCTGTGACATTTCCCCGGCCACTGCTTCCATCTCCTCTGAGGACAAATTACTCCCTTTGAGCAGGGCCGGCAGGTAGCGTTGATAGGCAAAGGCGCGGGCAGCGTCTTCCAGCTTGTTAAAATCTTTGTATTGGGGAGCTACTTTTTTGTGATACCAGGCTGTGGTGCAATAGGAAGGAAAATAGAGGGCCATGCCCAGGGTATCGTGGTCGCGGATAAAGACCCAGAGCATTTCCAGAGCAGGAGAGATGTAGATAAGGCCGTTAATGTCCAGACCGATCTGATTGCTGTTCTGCAGCTCATGGGCCAGTAAGGCGCCGCGGATACCGCCGTAACTTTCACCGGCAATATAGATAGGTGACAACCAGCGACCGTTTTGGGTCAGATACATGCGTACAAAATCGGCCACTGAACGGGCGTCTTTGTGGATTCCCCAGAACAGGTTTCCCTTTACTTCCGGTGCCTGCCGGCTGAAGCCGGTGCCGATCGGATCCACCATGACGATATCTGTAGCTTCCAGCCAGGTGTCCGGATTATCCTTCAGCCGGGGCGGCGGCGCCACTGTGTTGCCATCCTTGGCCAGGACAGCTTTGCGGGGGCCAATGGTGAGAAGATGCAGGTAAAAAGAACTGCTGCCCGGCCCACCGTTAAAACAGAAGGTAAGGGGCCGGTTTTTTTTGTCTCCTCCTTTTTTAACATAGGCAGTATAAAAGAAATATCCTTGTGGTTTGCCCTTTTCATAGGTTTGTTCCAGGTAACCCACAGTGGCTGTATATGCCAGTTTCTTACCCTTGATGGTAATTACTTTGTCCGTGCTTACCGGTGGTTCCAGTTTAAGGGTGCTTTTTTTTGCACCCTTGGCTGGCGCTTTCTGGCTCTGCGCGACCAGACCTGCTGTCAATATGACCAATACTAAACAAAATAGAAATGTTTTTGATTGTACTCGTTTCATGTGGATCTCCTTTTGTTTAATGGACTTTTATATAGAATTTCACTCATTTTACCCATTTAATATTAGAAGAATGATTCTAGAAAGTCAAAAAATCGAATTGAAAAATATGGGACAGGGAAAAAAAAATGCAACCTAATTGTCTCTGACGAGTCTATAGTATATGGGACAAAAATATATTCAAAATAACATGAAATTCGCGCAAAAAATTGTACTCTTGATCGGGATAATATTTCTAATCATTCTTAATGTGTACGCCAAGAGTGAAAAACGGGAGGTCATTCAACCCTATCTGGTAACTACGCCAATAAAAATTGACGGCAACCTGGATGATGAGGTGTGGAAAAATCCACCCATAGATAAAACATTTATTACCTATAATCCGAGACCTGGCAATGTGCTTCCCCAAAAAACCGTGCTGTGGGTGGCCTATGATTCTCAAAACCTCTATTTTGCCTTTAAATGTTATGATACTGAACCGGACAAAATAAAAACCTCCATCACCAAACGGGACAATTTATTTTCCGACGACTGGGTCGGGATTCGCCTTGATGCCATGGGAAACGGGCAGAGTGCTTATGATTTATTTGTCAATCCCAGTGGTATACAGGGTGATATATATACCACAGTCAATAATGGTGAAGACGGTTCTCCGGATTGGGTGTGGCAAAGCGCTGGAAAAATTACTGACCAGGGTTACCAGGTTGAGCTAAAATTACCATTAAAGAGTATTCGCTTTAAAAGTGGTAAGGAAGTTAAAATGGGACTCCTTTTCTGGAGGCGTATCAGCCGTCTGGGTGTCAGTGGTTCCTGGCCGGAAATCAAACCCGGAGTGGGTAGTTTTAATATACTTGCCATCACCACTTTTAAAGGATTAAAGAGCGTGCACAAACTTGAGGCGCTGCCCAGTATCACTTATTCCAGCGGCAGGGATAAGGATGATGCCAGTACATGGGGGGCGTTTGATAATGAAACGGAATTTGGTATTGACTTGAAGTGGGGCATTACCTCCTCTATCATTACGGATTTAACCATCAATCCCGATTTCAGCCAGGTGGAAAGCGATGCTTTTTTTGTCAATGTAAACCGGCGCTACCCCATCTTTTTCAGTGAAAAGAGGCCGTTTTTCATGGAGTCCAAGGGTATCTTTAATATTGCCGGAACCGGCGGGGACATGAACATGTACACCGCGGTTCATACCCGGAGGATTATTGATCCCAGTTGGGGAGTCAAATTGACCGGCACGGTCGGCAAGACCAATTTTGGTGTGTTGACGGCCAGGGATATGGCGCCAGGACGGCCATGGGAAGATGAGCTGAATCCCCATCAGGGGAAAGGTGCAATATTTTCGATAGTCAGGGGAAAAACCAGCCTGGGTGGTGACAATTACCTTGGTTTGCTCTATACCAGACGGGATTTTGCCGGGGGATTTAATCAGGTAATCGGCAGTGATTTGAAGTTCCGCCTGGGACGATCCCATTCAACATCGCTGACATTTTTAAACAGTTCCACCAGGGAAGCGGATGTGAGCGAATCACAATCGAGCAACATGGCAGTTGCCACCTATAATTATAGCTCCAAATCTTTGGGGAT
>CBFDCH010000436.1:0-3186 GCA_965603235.1 uncultured bacterium
TTACGGTCGCGTGTCCACACCTCCCACAAGGATGTATTTTTTGAGAAGCTTATCATAAGTGATTCTGTTTGCAGGTAAATAGTTGTATCTGTTTCCTGCCTGGTGAAAACGACTGGCGGCCAGTTTTGCAAATGATTGATAACAAAGGGAATTTCATATTGAGATGGGAACTTGTTTCCTGTCAATTTTGATCTTCTGATCCTGAACATGGTCGGAGTGTAAAGTGATATTTCAATGTTTTTTTGCAGGTATATTTTTGTGCAATAGGGAGTGGGGGTATGATTTGTTGCCATCAGGGGCATACAATGAACCAGAATGATGGTTACCCAGCCAAAGAGACATTTTAAAAATGATATTTTTCCATACATCGCAGCTGCCAAATATTTTACTACATTACTACTTGTTGTTGGTGTTCTCTGTTATACTCTTTCCACGTTAAACACCACCGGCCTATAGCCGTCCGTACAGCAGACAACCGATGATTTTCTGCCGCCAAAAAACACTGAGTGTATGGAGGGACGGATATCGGCCCAGGCCCAGGCGCAAAAATTCTTGGGTGGATTGTATGGCGATGTAACCACAAATTCCTGTCCTTCTTTAAATACGGAGCATATTTTGCCCTTCTGCTTGGCGTACTTTTTATAAAGATCTGTAAAGATCACCTTCTTGATCACCGTAATTTTACATGTGACCGTCGCTTTCTCCATGCTTCCTTCCTTGCCGGTACTTGCTGCCATTTCCCCGGCCAGCAATGCTCCGGAGGCTGCCGCGGCACAACCGATAAATTTTCTTCTTTTCATTTTTCCTCCCTGGAATTTGATTGGATATTTAAATTATTTATAAAACAAATATATATTTTAATCAATCAACATCCCGGATTCAAGCTTAAAAAACATTTGTGTCGGCCGGGTAACTCGTGAACGGCCCCTCTTTTTTTTATTTAACTTGATTTTCCTTGAGATGATGGCGGATGTTCGCAACACTTACAATGTAAACAAGGCCGGATTGAATGGATGTTAGCATCCCGACAATCTCCTTTTTACAATTGATCACGGGTGCGCCGCTGAAACCACTTATATCAAGGTCTTTCAGTAGCTCCAGGGCAATATACCGGGGGGTTACCTGGATTACTATTGCCGGCCATAATCTTTGTTTATTGGTATAACTATTGAATTTGTCACCTACGATCCAGACATTGTCACCGCTTTTTGGATTTGCCTTGGCCAGATACAGAATATCAATGTTTTCCTTTCCCTGAAACAACTTAAAAACAGCGAGGTCTCCACTCACATCATCTAGCTCCCAGGGATACCCGGTTGATACAAGAGATTCGGATGCGAAGCCAACAGAAGTTTCCGCATCATCGAGAGGTTTTAAATATATCAAACCAATCTTGGTGGAGAGATCTTCTGAAGCTATGTGTTCCGGTAATCCCCCGTCCGGTCCAAATATATGTAACGCTGTTATCATGATTGGTTGAGAATCGGGGCCGGTCTGGGTCACAAAACAGGTGCCGGCGGAAAACTTTTCACCGGATTTTTGAGAGATATCCGGGCGAAAGGCAACTCTATTGCCAATAATTGGTTCATCCGAACATCCACCGGAACAGGCGATATATGGGATTGAACTGGCTAAAAGAACAAGTACGACAAAACCAATAATGTATATTTTTTTCATAACAACGCACTCCAGTGAATTTTTTAAATAATTGGACTGATATTTTACTAAATTTATAATGATTTCACAAACACAAACCAGAAATATTAAATATGGCGGTGCGGTAACTCTGTTAACGGTACTCCGGGTTGGGGTGGTCGAAGCGGCAGCCGGCGTCCCACAGGGAGCGCTGGTTGCCATGAGCGGGAATGCCGCCGGCATCTTTGAGCATGCGGGCCATATGTAAAAGATTCCAGCTCATAAAAGTGGTGTTGCGGTTGGTAAAATCATTCTCAGGCCCGCCTGATCCGGGATCAAGATAGGAAGGTCCGGGACCGGCCTCGCCAATCCAGCCGGCATCGGCCTGGGGCGGAATCACGTACCCCACATGTTGTAAAGCGTAAAGAATGCCCATGCCGCAATGTTTAATGCCATCTTCATTGCCGGTGACCAGGCAGCCGCCAACCTTGCCGTAAAATGCGTATTGCCCCTGATCATTCAACAATCCTGACATACCGTATAAACGCTCTATGATTTTGGAACATACCGAGGATTTTTCCCCCAGCCAGATGGGCGTGCCCAAAACCAGTATTTCCGACTCCTGCACCTTTTTGTAGATTTCAGGCCAATCATCCTTGTCCCAGCCCCGCTCCTTCATATCAGGATAAACACCATTGGCGATGGTGTAATCTACGGCACGTATCACCTCTACCTGAACCTTGTTTTTTTCCATAATGGCTTTGGTTATATCTATTAGTCCCTGGGTATGGGACATTTCTTCACTCTTTTTAAGAGTACAATTGATAAACAGGGCCCTTAAGTCTGAAAAATCCCACTTGTCCTGATCACATAATTTCTCCTGGATTTTATTTAATGTCATTAAATCCTCCCTTATTATTTAAAATTATTATACCATTTTGGTTAAATTTTTGATTTGGATTAATAATTTTGCCCCTGGTTAAGTCCGGACCTTTTGCGGTATATTTTTTTTATTCCCCAAAAAATCGCCGATGAAACCAGCAGCGTGGTCAGCAGGTGTTCCATGAATCCTGCCCTCACACCATTCTTGATAATCAAGGCCAGGGGAATGAGGATTATGACTGTAAGATAACATAGCAGCGGCAGGTAGATTTTCCAGCCGGGTTTTTCTTTTTTAAAAATACGGATTATAAAGTAGTGAAGCAGGCATAGGGGTACAAAGTAGACAAAAATTCCAGTCAGGCGGTGGACGCGGGCGGCTGTAAACCAGCCAATAGAGAGATTTATGTGATGCAAAAATATGGCCAAACCAATCCTGATGGTGTTGACAATGATGGTAAAGAAATAGGCGATCACAACACTGCTGAGGACGAAGAACAACCGGTGCCATTGTTTTTTGATATGGGTGATTTGAGCCATAGTTATCATACAAAAGGAGATAATTAAAAAATTAACACCTGCACATGATTTGGCCACCACCATGCCATGCTGCCAGTTCACATAACCACTGAACTCCTCAAATACAAAGGAAACACCTGTCAACCATTCGAC
>CBFDCH010000437.1:0-3185 GCA_965603235.1 uncultured bacterium
CTATATCGAGAGGGTAGATGTTGTTGCGCAGAATTTCAGCCAGTTGTTTTAATACTGCGTAAACACCGCCCGCCTGATGGAAATCCTGGATATGGTGATTACCCACAGGTGAGAGATTGCAAATATGAGGTATTTTCCGGCTCAACTCATCAAACCAATTCATCTGGAAGGAAACACCGAAATCAGCGGCAATGGCTGGCAGATGAAGGGTGGTGTTGGTGGAGCCCCCCATAGCCAGGTCAACAGCCACGGCGTTCAGGAAAGAGGACTGATCAATAATATCCCTGGGTTTAATCTGGTTTTTTACCAGGGACATGATCCTCTGGCCGGAATGTTTGGCCAGGCGCAGGCGGTCAGCATAAACCGCCGGAATAGTACCGTTACCCTTCAGAGTTATTCCCATGGCCTCACTCAGTGCATTCATCGAATTAGCGGTAAACAGTCCTGCGCAGGAGCCGGGTCCGGGGCAGGCACAATTTTCAATATCCTGCAATTGCCCGGCAGTCATCCGTTTGCTTTTCATTTTTCCCACTGCCTCAAATACAGTTACCAGATCAATATCTTCGCCCTGGTATTGCCCGGCAAGCATGGGGCCGCCGCTGACCAGCAGGGAGGGAATGTTCAACCTGCCCATGGCCATTAACATGCCGGGAGTAATTTTATCGCAATTGGCTAAAAGAACGAGACCGTCAAAGGGTGTGGCCCGGGCCACCAGCTCAACCGAATCAGCAATTAATTCCCGAGATGGCAGCGAGTATCTCATGCCGGAGTGATCCATGGCAAGACCATCACAAATTCCAATGGTGGCGAACTCCAGAGGAGTTCCGCCCGCCATGCGTATACCTGTCTTTACAGCGTCTGCCAAGTGGTGCAGGTGGTGATGGCCCGGAATAATCTCATTGGCGGAATTGGCAATACCGATAATGGGTTGTTTGATCTCATCATCGGTTAATCCCATGGCCTTAAACAGCGACCGGTGTGGCGCCCGCTGCCAGCCCTTTTTCATTTGATCACTTCTCATGGTCCACTCCCTACTATTATTTTTCCCCTTTTAACCAGGGCATCATCTTGCGCAATTGTTTACCTGTCTGCTCCAGGGTGTGTTGTTGAGCCAGTTGCCGTTGTGATTTAAATGATGGCTGACCGCAGAGATTCTCAGTAATCCAATCTTTTGCAAAACGGCCCTTTTGGATGTCTGCCAGGATCTCTTTCATTACCTGTTTACTTTTTTCTGTGATAATTTTGCCCTGGGTAATGTAATCACCATACTCGGCAGTATTGCTGATAGAATCTCTCATCTTTGAAAATCCGCCTTCATATATAAGATCCACAATTAGTTTCATCTCATGAATACACTCAAAGTAAGCCATTTCCGGTTGATATCCGGCTTCTACCAGTGTTTCAAATCCCGCTTTCATTAATGAGGTGACCCCACCGCAGAGTACTGCCTGCTCTCCAAATAGATCGGTTTCACACTCCTCGCGAAAACTTGTTTCAAAGACTCCGGCCCGGGTGGCTCCTATACCTTTGGCATATGCCAGGGCCAGGCTTTTGGCCCTGCCCGTTGCGTCCTGGTGTATGGCAACCAGAGCCGGCACACCCCGTTTGGCTAGGAATTCCCGCCGCACCAGGTGGCCTGGTCCTTTGGGCGCAATCATGACAACATCAATATCCCGGGCAGGGCTGATCTGGGAGAAATGGATGGAAAATCCATGGGCAAACATCAACATTTTTCCCTTGCTGAGATGGGGAGCGATCTCCTCCCGGTAAAGTCTGGCCTGGATCTCGTCCGGTACCAGTACCATGATGATATCTCCAAGCTTTACCCCATCTGCCACACCTTTTACTGTCAATCCAAACTCCCTGACTCGCTTTTTGGTTGACTCACTCCTGGCTGCAACCATCACATCACAACCGTTCTCTTTTAGATTCAGAGCGTGGGCATGTCCCTGGCTGCCAAATCCAAGAATCATGATTTTCTTCCCTTTCAACAGGTTCAAATCAGCATCTTGTTCATAATAAATTTTAGCCATTGTTATTCTCCTCATATTTATCTTTTCTTTTCATTCAGTTCTGCTCCCAGCGGTTCATCGCCACAATACCGGTACGGGCAACTTCCACAATTGAATTTTTAGGCACCAGCTGAATAAAAGCCTCAATTTTATCCATAGCGCCGGTGATTTCAATGATAAATCCGTTGGCATTGGTGTCCAGCACTTTACCTTTAAAAACATCCAACAACTGAAACAGTTCACTCTTGCTGCCGTTGCTGCATTTTATCTTGATCAGAGCCATCTCCTTTTCCACACATTGGGCCTGGTTGATAGGGGAGACCTTTACGGTCTCCAGCACTTTGTACAATTGTTTCTGAATCTGTTTGATGCTGCGGTCATCCCCTTTTACAATGATGGTCAGGCGCATCAGTTCATTTTCCTTGGCTTTGCCGGCGCTGATGCTCTCGATATTGAAACCACGCCGGGTAAAGAGACTGGTGACCTTGGCCATTACACCCGGTTGGTTATAGACCAGTATGGATATCATGTGATTTCTGTCTTCCGTATTTAAAGTCATAGAACCCTCCTTTTAAATGCGGGTAAGCACTTCATCTAAAGATTTTCCCGCCGGTACCATGGGCAGCACATTCTCTCCGGGGTCAACCCGGGCGTGGATTAACATGCTATCTTTGCTTTCAGCCAGCTCAGAGACCGCCTGGACAGCCTCTTGGGATTTACTGATGGTTTTGGCTTTAATACCGTATGCTGCTGCAATCCGGGCAAAATCTGGATTGTCCTGCAGGGAAGTTTCCGAGTACCGTTTTTCACACAGCAATTCCTGCCATTGTCTGACCATGCCCAGATAATTGTTGTCCAAAATCATCATTTTCAGGTTGAGGTTATAGCGTTTGATGGTTTTTAATTCCTGCAGATTCATTTGGAATCCGCCATCACCTGATATCATCAGTACTTCCCGGTCTGGATTGCCGATCTTTGCTCCGATAGCGGCGGGTAAAGAGAATCCCATGGTGCCCAGGCCGCCGGAACTCAATAAGCAGCGGGGGTTTCTGAAGCGGTAGTGCTGGGCTACCCACATCTGGTTTTGCCCCACATCTGAGGCCACAATGGTGTCCCGGGGAAATATGTTGCTGGCCAGGGAGATCAATCGCTGCGGTTTCAACCCTTCGTTCT
>CBFDCH010000438.1:0-3180 GCA_965603235.1 uncultured bacterium
GATGAGATGCTTGGCCTATGGCAGGGCGACTTTCCTGTCAAAGGCAAGGGCGAGTGGCGGGAACTGGTTCAAAAAACCCTCGACCAATCCAACCATCTGCACCATCCCGGTTACATCGGCCATCAGGTTACGGCTCCATTGCCCCTGGCTGCGTTGATGGATATGATTGGTGCTTTTCTCAACAACGGTAGTGCGGTTTATGAGATGGGCCCGGTAAATGTTGCCATGGAGAAGCGGGTGATTCAATGGCTGGCCAGGCAGATTGGCTACAATGATAAATCCGATGGTATTTTTACCTCAGGCGGTACTCTGGGCAACCTTACGGCACTGCTTGCCGCCCGCCAGGCCAAGGCTGATTACAACGTCTGGAAACAAGGGGTTCAGAATCCCTCGCGGATGGTGGTGATGATATCCGCCCAGGCCCACTACTCGGTTCAGCGGGCGGTTAGTATCATGGGATTGGGAGCCGATGCTGTGGTGCCGTTACCGGTTGACCGCTCTTTCAGGATTGACATCAATGAGCTGGCACAAGAATACCGCAAGATTACTGAACAGGGCAGGCAGGTTGTGGCGCTGGTTGCCAATGGCTGTTCCACTGCCACCGGCAGTTACGATCAGCTTGAGCCGCTGGCTGATTTTTGTGAAAAAAATAATATCTGGCTCCATGTGGACGGGGCCCATGGGGCGTCAGCCCTATTATCCAGCAAGTACAGGGGACTATTGCAGGGGGTGGATCGGGTCGATTCCATTGTCTGGGATGCCCACAAGATGTTTTTAATGCCCGCATTAACCACCGCGGTTATATTTAAAGAGGGCCACCGCACCTATGAATCTTTTTCGCAGGAAGCAACCTATCTCTTTGCCAGGAGTGCCCGGGAGGAGTGGTACAATTTTGCCCACCGGACCATGGAGTGCACCAAAAAAATGATGGGTCTTAAAATGTATGTTTGCCTGCATGTTCTGGGGTCCGGCTATTTTACCGATTATGTTGAAAGAATGTATGATCTGACCCAGGAGTTTGCCCAATTAATTGAGGCTGCGCCCGATTTCGAACTGGCCCTTTCCCCCCAGAGCAATATTATCTGTTTCCGTTATTTAAAAGAGGGCTGTTCTGACCCGGAATTAAATGTTATGCAGGCAAAAATCCGCCAAAAGATATTGGAAAATGAATCTTACTATATTGTACAAACTGATTTACAATCCCGGCGGTATCTGCGCTGCACGATAATCAATCCTCTGACCACGCTCAGCCACCTGCAGGATTTGCTCCGCTTGATCCGGGATTTGACCCTCTAGCAAAATAATAATTCCGTCAGGGGATGAAGCCGTTCCAAAAGTCATTCATATTGATATGAGAATCTATCTCCTCTGAGGATAGTTCGTGATAATTATTTATGATGGTTTCGGTATATGGCTCAGATTCTCTTAGTTTTGTGAATTCCCGATTCAGGCAGTGATCTGATTCTGGTATTAGCTTGACAAGGTTGTCTGTGGCTTCTTTCACAGTCAAAACCAGGGGGATTTCCCCAATCCGGAAGTTAAGGTTCATGGACATTTCCTGAAGCAGTGTTTTCATCTGACTGATGATGCGATTGGTGATAAACCGGCAAAACTCCTGTGGTACCGGCAGGCATGTGGCCCGGACAATTCCCAGGCTAACGATTGGTTTGATATAACCTTCAAGGTCTGCCAGGTAGGAGGGCGCCTGAACCGGCGGCGCCGTCTGTTTCTCCAGCCGGGTACTGGCTTGCTGCTGATCTCCCCATCTCAGGGGATAGAGGCTGGGGAGTTGTCCCTGGGAGATGTACCGGCGATAACTCTCCGTTAAAACCGGCATTACAGCGTACCAAAAGATATGGCGGTTGCCCGGGGATTTAATGGTATTGAGTTCCCTGAAAAGGCTGAAAATGACATCATATTCGTGTCCCGGCTGGCCCACATAGTTATATTTTTGCAGGTACTCATTTAACGTTTCTGCGATGCGCTGCTGCCAGTTAAAAATTTCCATACCCTTGACCTCTGCTGCCACCCTCCAATATAAATCAAACCAAGGCAATTGGCAAATCCCTGAGACTCTTTCACTTCTGAATTTTCATTTTCACTTCACAAGTATGGTGTTGCCCCCTGGGGGGACACAAAATGGTTTGATTTAAAAATCCTCAACTCGCTCGCGTTTATCATGAATGTCTCGCTCGCTCAGACAGCCGGATTTTTTCCACCAGCGTGGACCAATCACCATTTTGCTCAACTATTTTAGTTACGTGAAAATGATAAATTCATCCGTTCAGTTAAAGAGATCTTTACGAAAACGGAGGATTTTCCTCCTACAAACGTCATCGGAATTGAATTTTGACACTGCATAGCAATATGGCTTCAACCCCACGGTCGGGATTGATTGACAAAAAAGAGATTGTTGAATATAATCATTGGCAGCTTCTATGCACAAAAGAAAGGTCGCTTTTTTACTCATACTCCTTTCCCTTCTGGTCATCCTGTATCAGCACACCCTGAAGTATGATCTGATCTGGGATACTGCCAATTTTGTCAAGAGCAGTCAACTGCTTACCGGAGATTCCTCCCTGCTGGATGTTTTTACCCACGGGTATATTCAGGGCCAGTTCGGCTTTAACAGAAGTAGTTTTTACTACCGCCCCATAGTACACCTCACCTTTGGCCTGGAAAAGAGGATTTGGGGTTTGCACAGTACAGGTTTACGTTTGACCAATATTTTTATTTTTGCCCTGTGCCTGATCATTTTATTTATCTTTTTTGAGAGGCTCAAGGTGTCCGATGACCTGCCCTATATCATTACTACTTTATTTGCCTTCCTGCCCCTCAACGTGGATAATATAGTCTGGGTGGTTTCCCGCTGCGACCTCCTCCTACTTTTATGGGGCAGCCTGGCCCTCCTCTTTTTGCAGTCATATATCCAGAAGGGAAAAAAACACCACCTGATTTTTTCTTCGCTCTTTGTTTTACTGGGCATATTCTCCAAGGAGACTTTTCTATTCTTTTTCCCATTAGTTCTAGTAAAACTAGTACTCTTAGTACATCCATTTTTTGATATGTCATGGCTACAAGCATTTTTGCCAGTAGGGCTAGTTTTTCTAGGTGCGTTTCTTGTAGTGCCACTTGCGCTACTATTTAAAGCAGATATGAAAAAGCTACCGATTTGGGGTA
>CBFDCH010000439.1:0-3175 GCA_965603235.1 uncultured bacterium
CGCCATGTTAGCAGTATTGATTATTGGGGTCGGCTGTAATTCTAAAAATAGTTCGGTTGATCAGGGTGACGCAAAACTCACATTGGACAGCAAAATGCAAAAAACAAGCTATGCCATGGGGTATAATATGGTGCAAAATCTTAAGAGAATCCCTGAGGATATTGACTTTGTAGCCGTGGTACAGGGTGTAAGAGATGCAGCCAAGGGTGAGAAACCAAAAATTGGCCAGGATGAAATAGCCACCCTGTTGAACGATTTTCAGCAGAATATCCGCCGCCAGCCGAAGCGGCCAGCTGTGAATAAGGAGCTTGCTGAAAAAAATAAGATGGAAGGCGAGAAATTTTTACAGGAAAATACCAAAAAAGAGGGAGTTAAAGTGACTGGAAGCGGTCTTCAATACCAGGTTATGAAGCCTGGCCAGGGAGACCAACCGGTTGCCACTGATACAGTGATCGTACACTATCGCGGTACATTCCTGGATGGTAAAGAATTTGACAGTTCCTATAAAAGGGGAAACCCGATTGAATTTCAGCTGAACGGCGTGATTAGGGGCTGGACAGAGGGTGTCCAATTGATGAAAAAGGGAGCCAAATTTCGTTTTTTTATCCCCGCCAACCTGGCGTATGGACCCAATGGAACACCGGATGGGAAAATCACTCCCAATGCCACCTTGATTTTTGAGGTTGAACTTATTGAAATAAAAAAAGGAAAATAGCCGGAAACTTTCAATTCTGCAGCATCAGCGGAAACTTTTTTATCAATGCCTGCCGGGAGATGATTATCATTAAGCTGATCCTGATTAATTTTGACTCGCCTTAACCTCAATTAGTACGCAGTCGGGATCAACACAAAAAAAATACTTGGAATCGATTACCCTGGTGATCATGCGTACGCTGTTATTTTTTAATTGAGTGTAAGTTGTTTCAACATCATCCGTGTGGAATGCCAGGTGGTTGGCTCCGGTATTGCCCAGGCAGCTGGTCAGCTCCTCCTGTTTTCTCTGTACAATAATGGGATTATAGGGTTCGAGCAGTTCCAGAGAAAAATTTTCCAGAGCCAGGGTTGCGCCCTTTATTTCGAGCGTTGTCTTTTCGAACCGGCGCAGCTCCGTAAAATTAAAATTTTCTTTGTACCATTGGATCGATTTTTCCAGATCTTTCACAGTAATGGCTATATGATCAAATTTAATCATGATTGTCTCCCCAGGGTTTAATGATTACTTTCAGTCCTTCTCCTTTGGCGGCCATTTGGAATCCTTTGGCGATCTCTGCCAGGGGCAGGCGGTGGGATATCATATCATCAACCGTGACCTGGCCTGATTGCAACAGGGTCAGGGCCTGATGATTGTCAGCGGGTGCAGCCCCGTAACTTGTTTTGAAAGTAATATCATTGCGCCAGAACGGATTAAAGTCAATGGCCAGAGTTTCTACCGGCCTGGCTACCGCAAAAAAGAGTATGGTTCCACCTCTTTCCACTGTCTCCAATGCCTGTTGAGCGGCAGACAGTGCCCCTGTACAAATGATGGCATGATCTGCCAGACGGCCTCCGTTTTGATCCTTAATCCATTGAGTAACATTTGTATCGGGATTTGAGGTGAAGTGCGCTCCAATCCGTTTGGCTGCTTTTAGCCTGGAGGGATTGATGTCAATAGCAAAAATGTTTCCCGCCTCCCGGGCCAGTGCTGCTTTTATCATCAAAAGGCCGGCAATACCGGCGCCAAAAATGGCCACACTCTCGCCGGGACTTAAATCAATCGCACGAATACCCCGTATCACAGTTCCCAGGGGTTCAATAAAGGAGGCCTGGTCATAGCTTACCTCCGCTGGTAATTTCAAAATACCGGTGGTCACGCTGGGGCCTGATACCCTGAGGTATTGTGAAAAGCCGCCGGGATCAAAATTATTCTCCTTTTGAAAGGTGTGGCAGGCTGTGTGATTCCCCCGCAGACAATAGTAACAGATGTTGCAGGGAACATGGTGAGTGGCGAAAATGCGGTCTCCGGGCTGGAGGTGGGTTACCTTTTTGCCCACTGCCTCAACCTGGCCCGCCACTTCATGACCCAGCACCAGTGGTGCCCGTTTGATGCGGTACCACTCCATAACATCGCTGCCGCAAATACCGCTTGAAAAAACTTTCAACAAAAGATCGTGTTCCTGCAGTTGGGGAACCGGTATATACTTTAGCCTGATATCCTGGTTGTTGTAATAAATGCCTGCTTTCATGGCCCTTGGTTTGGTTCTATTTGTTTTTTATTTTATTGTACAATTCCAGTGCTGCCTCCGGGGAAAATCCCTCATGAACCACTGCCCTGATGGCATTAATCATTGCCACCGGGTGTTCATTCTGAAAGATATTCCTGCCCATGTCGACTCCTATTGCGCCGGCCTTAACCGCGTTAAATGTAAATTGCAACGCTTCTTTGGTGGGCCTTTTTGTTCCCCCGGCAATCACAATTGGAGCCAGGCAAGCCTCAACCACCTCCTCAAAACCTTCACAATAGTATGTTTTTACTATGTCAGCGCCATTTTCCGACACCACGCGGCAGGCATGTTTTAGATATTTTACCGCCTCTTTTTTATCGTCAGCCGTTAGTTCACCCCCATCTTCCCTTTCACCTTTAACAAAGCGCGTCAGCACGGGATCTGCTCCAACTGCGGTAATTCCAATGGATATTAAACCATACTTGTGCCCCTTGGCGCTCATGCGGGTCAGGGTTTCCAGGCTCTCCTTTTGATGGGGCAATCCAACGAAGCATGAAACGGTAAAGCCAATGGCATTCAGCTTTACTATATCTTTTATCGGCACGGTCTGGGTCTCATTGTCCAGCTCTTCTTTACGGCGCATACTGCTGCCACCGGTTGCCCGTAGGATGATGGGGGTACGGGTCCAGGAATCAATGCTGGTCTTCAGTCCACCGATTGTGGGACTGATGGCATCGCAAAAGGGGAGCAGTGGATCAATGGTTTTGCGCAGATCGATTAATCCCTGCGGTGCACCCTGGAAATAACCGTGGTCCACTGCCAGCAGCACGGTGCGGCCGGACTCCTTATCAAACATCTGGGCCATGCGGTTGGTTAGGCCGCTGAATTCTGTCTGGTACTCAAATACCTGTTTCATTTATTTTCCTCCCTCTTTTTGATAAGCGATTTAATGTCTCCTGCACTGTGCTTTTGCA
>CBFDCH010000440.1:0-3157 GCA_965603235.1 uncultured bacterium
TAATATCACGGGTTTTGAGCCAATCCTGTTTGTCCGGGTTGGCTGAAATAATAATGATGCCTGCGGGTTGAAGGGAGATTAATGGCGCAAATTTTCTTTCAAATCCGGAAATTTTATTGATATATGCCTTATGGATGGTTTCAGGAAGAACCGGTTTGCCATCACGGATTGGGGCTCCATTTATCATCACCGCTAATTTGCCTTTGAGATCCAGACCTTTCAGGTCATTCCAGCCATATTTCTCTTCTTTAATCCCATAACCGATGAAAACCGGTTCTAAGGAGATATTGTTCCCCTTGTCGCAGCCATAAAAAGCCAGCTTGAAATCCTGACGATTCCGTAGTTTAAACTCTCCAAGGTGAGTCTTTATCACCATGGGTTCAGTAACAGAAATTTTTTTCTCAATAAAAGGGACTGGCTGTAAAAAACCGAGCGTTCCTGATTCTTTATTTTTGATAAGCGGGTTTATACCAGCGCTTTTCAATTGGGATACAACATAATCGCTGGCAATTTTAAAACCATCTGTCCCAACAACCCTTCCACCAAGTTCATCCGAGGCCAGAAAAAACATATGATCACGAAGTTCGGCTATTGTTATCGAATCTGCCAGGGAGGTATTTTTGACTTTTTGGCTCATTAACACCAGACTGAAAAAAATGGTGAAAAGAAAAATTTGGTATTTCCTCATTTGCATGTGTCAACTCCTTTCTGTTTTTCTCTTAAAAATATTACGGTTTTTATGCGTTATTGTTTAGGCTTTGGGAATAAGGGAACAGGCGGTTTGATAGCAAGTAGCAGATAGCAGATAGAAAATAGCAGAAGTTAAAAACATTTGACCTTTGCTATACAACATTTGCCATTTGCTATAAAAACTGGCGCTGCCCCCACCATTTCCAAGTGGAAAAATTTCATTGACTAAAAAACCAAAATTTGCTAATATTAATTCATAAAATTTTGTAAATAAGGGACATAATATGGGAATTTTTTTTGTAAATAAAAAAGCGTCATCCAATGGAGATCATGAAGTGCACACTTCGGAATGTTCATATATGCCAGAGGAACAAAACCAACAACTTTTGGGAGATTTTTCTAATTGTGCTGATGCGGTCCAGGAAGCCAGGAAATTCTATGATCAGGTAAACGGATGTTATGTTTGTTCAAAGGAGTGTAATAAAGAGTGATCTTAACAGGGTGATAAAACCGGCAAGTATCCCGGTAATCAATCCGGTTAAAAAGTTAAAAGGTTAAAAAGTTACTCAAAGGATATCTTTACATTAAAACTTTTGCTATATGCTATTAACCTAAAACACGGAATTCAATCATGTGCCCGGGCCGCCATTGACCAAAAGCATTATGAGACCATCGGTCGATCATCTTGCCATCTTGTATAAATTCAAAAGTATTTTTAAATTCAAATGATTGCTGGAACGGGGGGGGTTTTTTTTCAGGCCAAGTGATTCTACCCTTAATAGTTATGGTATTTTTTTCAACTTCAACCTCACCTGTTAAAAACACACCATTATTCTCAATAAATAGAAATGAGATCTTCTTTTTTAAATCATTCCAGTAAAAATACCCCTCGCCATAATTATTTAAATCAGCATTCTCTTTAACACACTTAATTGCCTTCCCATTTAAAATACTTTCATAGCGCCTGTTCACCCTAAATTCCTTAGATCCATCAGGCGATTTAAGCGTCCCAACCCAGTGTTTATTCAAAAATGGTTTAAGTATTGTAAAATGAGAATCAAGGGATTTTGCTTGTAAAGAATTCCCACAAATAAAAATTAAAACCACCATAACAACACTTAAGTTTTTTATGAATTTCACTTGACGCCTCCAAAAGTTTGTACGAATTTATATATTAAATGTTATATTTTGTCCACACCGGTCCGGTTTTTTTTACCCTAAATCCTTCACTCCAGCACTTCAACTCCCTTCCAGAAGGCGATGTGCTTGGCAATCTTTTTGGCAGCTGGTTTGGGCTCAGGATAACTCCACGCTGCCGCCTTATTGAGTTCTCCATCTACCATCACATCATAGTACTGAGCAACACCCTTCCAGGGACAGGTGTAATGTTCCTCATTATTTTCAGTCAGATACTCCATATTTACATCTTCTGGAGGAAAGTATTGATTTCCTTCTATCTCGATTGTATTGCTGCTTTCTGCAATAACCTGGTCTCTCCATATCGCTTTCATAAACACCTCCTTAATTAAATTGAAATATCCAAAACAAATTGTGACATTTTTTATATGTAGTATAAATATGATATTTTCTAGTTTAAAATTTTATTTCTCTATTTGAACCCAGGGAAAAAAGGGGCCCAGGCGAGGAATTTTTTTTTCTAACGGCTAGAGGCTAACGGCTAGGGGCTGAAATGGGCACCGTCCCCGTCCCCGGGCCTCGGTTATGGTCGCTAGATTTCGATTATATTTAGCTTCCATTCTTCATCATTTGTTTCAATCAATTGGTAGATTTTACCCTTCTTGAGGGCATAGGGATACAAACCAAATATATCTGCGGACATCAAATTTAAATATTTTGTCTCAATTAATTCCCCTCTTAAATCAAACACAAGGCATTCAGTTTTAAAGTTATTTTTTTTATAGGTGATGGCAATTATTTTACCGGCATCTATAAAAATATTTCGAATGGCCGGGTAGTAATCCGGGATGTAAATGGGTTTGATGATCGGGTAAATCTCTTTCAATTTTGGATCTGTCTTAAAATAATTTATAATTTCGCTTTTGGCCTGCGGCGAAACTACTGTTTTTTTATAATTATAAGAGATCGAATATATTTTGCTGCCGTGGAAATCGTAAACATCAATATTAAAATCTTTTTCCCAGGCTACAAACAATTTTCCTTCACCAACTCTATATAAACGCGATTCCTGAAACACCTTAAATCCTTTCCCCACTCCCTGAAAGTGATGCTTTATCCGGGTTAACTCTTTAGTTTTTTTCATTTTCTGATCAAACAATTGGAGCAGCCAATACCTTTTTCCATCTTGAGTTACCAGGGTCTCTCCGGCAAATCCCTTCAAAAAAGGTATGAAATCATCCGAGGATGCGCCTACTTTTATCTCCCTCTTATAAATTCCATCCTTTGAAAAGAAAGAAACTTTATTCATACTATTAACGATAAGCTCATT
>CBFDCH010000441.1:0-3157 GCA_965603235.1 uncultured bacterium
AGGCCAAGATTTGCCACCAGAAAGCTATCCGACTCTACCCGGAATGCTTTAGTAAAATAGCTTTCCTACTCTACTTCCAGGGCAGGTATCAGGAAGCGATCCTGCATCTCCAGAAAGCTATCGATTTTCATCCGGATAATGAGGTGAACTATGGTATGTTGGGAGACTCTCTCAAAAGACTTGGCAGGTATGCTGAAGGGGAAGAAGTACATAAAAAGGGCAAGGAAATTAAAGCAAGAAAAAATCGTTGAAGGTTAGTATTAACCAATTCTAATTTTTTATTTTTTCCTGGTCGAGTTCCCTTTTTCTTTTAATTTTTTCAGGGTCGTAATTCCACCCTTATTTTTCGGATTCAGTTCAACCGATTTTTGGTAATATTTAATAGCCAGTTTGGTTTTTCCGGTTTTCATATAAGCCTCACCCAAGCTGTCGTACACGTTCCAGGCCTTGGGGTATGCCTCTACATTGAGCTTAAAAATCTTTATGGCTTGGCTCATTTTGTTTTCGGTCATCAACCGGTAGCCCAATGCATTGAGCTCAACCTCATGAAACCGATAATCTTTTTGGTTGTTTTTCTTCAGGTCGTGGTATTTGTCAATGGCAGCGTCGATTCCGATCTTCTTGATAAATTTATAGATAACCTTGCCTATGGTCAGTTTGGGGAGTTGGAAGGGTTTTCCGTCAAAAATATTTGCCAGGGCAGAGCTTATCCTGTTGATCT
Source organism: uncultured bacterium (assembly GCA_965603235.1). Lineage (GTDB taxonomy): Bacteria > Acidobacteriota > Aminicenantia > UBA2199 > UBA2199 > CBFDCH01. The sequence goes on from CBFDCH010000441.1 coordinate 722, forward strand.
CATTGTTTTCATTATTGGTGAGCAGGATTATAGTATCCCGGGTATTTATCCGTCTGACGATAAAGGTTCTAAAGGCCGCCAAGCCGCCTGCATGGAGGACCATTTTATCCCCATCCTTTTCAATAATGCCCCAGCCAAAGCCGTATGATGTGTTTTTGCCGGTGTTTAATTTTCCAGGGGTAAATGCCTCATGTAATGTTTTTTGTTTGATTAGTTTTTCCGTATAAAGGGCCTGATCCCATTTAAATAAATCCTCCACTGTAGAAAAAATCCCTCCCGCCCCCACGGTCAAAATGGTGTAATCGGCTTTTTCACCATAGGAATTGAATCCGATGGCTCTGTGGTTGATGGCGGGTTTGGATTCATCATAAACCAGGGTATTTTTCATTCCCAAAGGATTAAAAATATTGTTTTTTAAAAACAGATGAAAGGGTATTGATTAATATTTGAAGAAGTTCAGGGTGCGGTATTGCAGGGCTTCCTGGAGGTGGACTGTTTGGATCTTCTCCTTTCCACCCAGGTCGGCAATGGTCCTGGCTACCTTGAGAACTTTAAAATAACTGCGGGCACTAAGGTCAAAGCGGTCAATGGCAAGTTTTAAAATGTCTTCCTGTTCTTCTTCAAGCGGGCAAAGTTCCTTTATCTCCCGGTTGCCCATCTGAGCATTGGCAAAGATGTCCAGGAGTCCTATTTTTCTGAATCGTGCAAGTTGCCGGTTGCGGGCAGCAACCACCCGCATTTTTACATTTTGGGAGGTTTCACCGCTATGTTTGGAAGTGATCTCGTCAATTTTCAGTTTTTTAACCGCAATCTGTAGATCGATTCTATCCAGGAGGGGCTTGGAAATTTTACCATAATAGTTCCTGCGCTGGGCCTCGCTGCATCTTTTGAAATGAACGTCTCTGATCCCTATGGCGTCTTCGCATGGGTTCATCGCTGCTACCAGCATGAATTTGGCAGGATATGTGTGTGAGGTAAGTGAACGGGATATGGTAATCTGGCCATCCTCAACCGGTTGTCTGAGGACCTCTAAGGCCGATTTTTTGAAGTAGGGGAGTTCATCGAGGAAAAGGATGCCATTGTGCGCCAGGGAGATCTCTCCTGGAACTGGAAATCTACCCCCGCCGCTGATGCCAACATCTGATATGGTGTGGTGAGGAGAGCGGAATGGGCGGTGGAAAATTATTGAGTTTTTACTGTCCAGTAATCCTGATGCACTATAAATCAACGAAGTTTCAAGTATCTCCTGGTCTGCCATGTCAGGTAAAATAGTAGGCATTGCCTTTGAAATCATCGATTTACCCGAACCTGGCGGGCCCAGCATCAAAGTATTATGAAATCCTGCCGCGGCAATTTCCATGACACGTTTTAAAACGAATTGCCCCTTTATATCACTGAAGTCAAGTTTGCTTTTGGGTTTGTAGGCCCTTCTGGGTTTGGCACGATACGGACTTAAAGAGGTTGGATCGTTTATCAATGATACAACCTCGGTTAAATTTTTACAGGCATAAACCTTTATGTTTTTAACAAAACTGGCTTCTTCACCATTTTCAAAAGGAATAATAATGCCTTTGTGCCCATTTTTTTGAGCATATAAAGCCATGTTTAAAACTCCCCGAGCATGGTTCAGGTCACCATTTAGGTTCAATTCACCATAAAAAAGGTAATCATGAGTTATGTCATCCGACCAATCGATTTGGTTTTTTAACAGGCCTATGGCCATGGGTAAGTCAAGACATGATCCCTCTTTTTTGATATCTGCAGGGGAGAGATTTATGACAACTTTGGTAGCCTGAGGAAAGGGAAATCCCGAATTTTTAATGGCAAAGCGTATCCTCTCTTTGCTCTCCTTTACAGCATTGTCAGGTAATCCAACGATGGTGATCCCGGGAATTCCCCTGGAAATACCAACTTCAACGTCGGTTAAGATTACATCCAGGCCAACCACCACCGCTGATTTAATTCTTGCTACCACATCACCCTCAATAAGTTATGTTATACTTAATTATAATATAATTTATCAAAAAATCAAATAGAATTTAGATAAAAATTAATAATTTTAGTAAAATGCATGAAATAGTGAAGAAAGTGAGAAACGGTCTCCTGATAATTCTTTACTATTTCCTGTCAAATTTCCCTCAAGTACTTACAATTTACTCAATAATAGAGTACACTATTGCCTAGGCGTTAATTATTATAGGAGAAAAGGCAATTATGAAAACTTTTAATCGGAATGATAGATTCGAAAGAGGAAAGGGTTTTAGGAAAGGGGGGAGTAAAGATTCGGGAAAATCCTCCATGCACCAGGCTGTCTGTGATAAGTGCGGCAAAGATTGTGAACTCCCATTTAAACCCACCAGTGGTAAGCCTGTTTTTTGCAGCAATTGTTTTGTTTTGTTCTTTTTGTAGTATTTATCAATTTCCAGGCCCGGACCA
>CBFDCH010000442.1:0-3155 GCA_965603235.1 uncultured bacterium
GGCCTGTTGAATCTTGTTGCCGAGGGCTTGGTAGGAGTTCATGGGGATGTGGGAGGACACAAGGGATTTTCCGGGTATTGCCCGGCTGGCCAGTGCAAAGCGGATTGTATCAGGGTCGTATCCATGGCTTCGTTTTCCATACCCATATTTCTCTCCTTTCAGCCGGCCGTAGATAACAATATCTCGAACTGGAATCTTTTTACAAAGATAGACGGCCAGTACTATCATTGGAGCCAGGTGCAGAAAAAAAGTATTGAGATCAGCTACCATTAGTGAAATGGATGAGTGCCCGGCAAGCAGGCTGGCGGCTATGAACCAGTTGTTGAGCATCTGAGGGGGGCCAATAACTCCGGGTGCCTGGCAACCGGGGCAGGTGAGGGGGAACTCTTCGATAGCCTGGTGAAAGGAACATTTTGGGCAAAAAAAATGGGGCACACGAATGTTTCCTGGCGAATTACAGCAGATTGGCAGGTCCCCGGTATTGGCTAGCCAGTTTTCGAAAGACCTGTGCCAGCTGGGGGGGTGGACTACTATTTTTCCTTGTTGCAGCAATTGCCGGATTTTTTCTCTAATCTTGCTGGTACGGATAAACCATTGCCAGTTGGATCCCGTTGTTTGCTGACCATATACGGTGTCTTCCCGGTATAATGTGATGAATGTTTTTTTTGTTACACTTACCGTGTTGCTATCGTCCTGCTGTAAGCGTTGAAGGTGTTTTATCGGAATGCCCTGAGAGGTTTTAAAAATTGTCAGGATATCTGTGACAGTTCTGATCAGAATGGGATCTTTGCCTGAGGTCTGAATATCAGCAAAATGAGGAATGAACAGAGAAAAATAAGGGTGTGTGGTCCCTGGATTGTCTACTAAACCGCTTCCTGGTCTATTTTTGACTTTATCCGCTCTATTTCCTCGTTTATGATTTTTTCTGCCAATGGTGGAATAACTTCCCATAAGACTTCTTTAATTGCTACAGTGAGTTTGTCTTCAACCTTGTGGAGCATTTCATCCTTGGTGATCATGGAAATGCCCTCGCTCGCCGTTTCACTTTCTATTGTGGTTGTCTCAACTGTGGGTTTTTCGATTTCCTGAGGACCTTCTTCCGCTATATCAGGCTCTGCCGGTGGTTCCGGTTCAACAATTTCCGGTTGTGTCTCTAGAGGCGGTTCTGGCTGGGAAGTTTCCTGATCTATTTCCAATTCAATCTGGGGCTCTTCTTCGGGGATCTCAATTTTTCCACTGAGATCAGAGTCTGTATCCTGGTCCTCCATCTGCATTTCCCCTTCTACTGGTTCCGGCTCAATTGTTTCCGGAACGGGCTCTTCATCCAAAAGTGATGGTTCGCTGGCCGGCTCGGCTGATATATCTGTGGGTGGTTGTGGAGTGAGGGGGGCATCTGGAATAATTTCCAGCGCTTCTTCCTCAGTTGCCGGCTGTTCATCGAGACTGGGCATCTCCTCAACCTGAGGTGAATCTGGTATCAAGTCTTCCAGGTCCCCAGCAACAGGTTCTTCAACGCTGGGAACGTCAAGCTCATCTTCCGTAGAGGGAGTTTCTTCTTGTACCCCCTCTGTGGCGGTTTTCAGTTCATCTTCCGGCATGGTGTTTTGGATAAAGGAGGTTGGCTCTTCGTCTGGTGCTTCAACCGGCTCTGTTTCGGCTTGAACGGGTTCAGGAATCGGAACTTCAGCAGGTTCGGCTTGAATCGGCGTCGGGGGAGCTTGGGCCGCAGGTAGTGGAGCTGCCGCTTCATCCATGAATGGATTGCTGATATCATCCTCATCAAATGCGGGTTTTAGCTGGTCATCTTTTTCGCCGTGAGCCATTTGAGTTACTTCTTCCGAGGGCTGGACCTCCTCTCTGGGGACTTGATTGGTATCAATTTCATCTTTGATATCAGAAAAGTTTATTTCATCGCTGGTTTCGCGAACATCTTCTATTTCCGGTACGTCCTCAGGGAGGGATGATGGTATCTCTTCAGCAGCCTGTGGGGTCTTGGAGTCGAGGACCTTTTTAATTGAAGAAATCAAGGTGCTTGAATCAAAAGGTTTGGTGATTATGTCTTCATACTGAAGGTTTTTTATCTGGTTTTCATCCAAAGGATCAAACCCTCCCTTCATTAAAAAGACTTTTGTATGATTAAGGTTTTCGTCTTCAGAAATAAATTTACATACTTCGTATCCGTTCATTTCCGGGAGTTTGATGTCAACAAGGACGACATGAGGTTTTAATTCTGTCAATTTTTCTTGGAGGTTCAAACCGTTTTCAAAACTAACCAGTTCGACGTTTTCTTCAGAAAGGGATAATTCGACAATTCTGCGGATGGTGTAGCTGTTGTCGGCCAATACTATTGTTTTTTTATTCATTGGTCCTCCTTTCCTTTTTACTTATTAACATTATTTCAATGTGAATGTCAAGGATATATTGACTTTCTGTTCAATTTTTTATAGAATTGCTGGGAATGTCCACCTTAAAAATATTGATTGCAAAACCTGGCCTGGACGGTCATGACAGGGGGGCCAAAGTCGTTGCCAAGTATCTGCGAGACTCCGGGATGGAGGTAATTTACACAGGATTACGGCAAACTCCTGAAAAAATTGTCAATGCAGCCATCCAGGAGGATGTGAATGCTATAGGTCTCAGTGTACTTTCAGGGGCCCACTTACAGCTGTGCAAGCGGTTGTTTGCTATCTTTAAACAGAAAAAAGTGGACCCTCCGGCCGTGTTCGTGGGCGGCGTTATCCCTGAGGAAGATATTGCCAGCTTAACATCCATGGGTATCAAGGGTGTATTTTTACCCGGGCATTCTTTGGCAGATATTTGTAGAAAAATTCAAAAAAATGCATTATAATAGAATTACCTTGACTTTTTAAATTAAATGGTGTAGTAGTATAGCTTTAAATGAAGAAAAAAGCCAAAAATTATTCAGTAATCATTGTCTCTGATGCCACGTCTACCAGTCGTGAATTTGTAGTTTCCTCAAAATTCATCAAGAAAGCCATTATTGCTGCCCCGATCCTGGTGGTCATTTTTGGTTTTATCATTTTTGACTACCTGACAACCTCCTTTAATAAAGAGAGACTGAGGCGGTTGGAGCAGAAGGTTGAAAAAAAAGATGAAGCAATCACCCGATACAAAATCAACATTGAAAGTCTCAA